>JBKJYB010000096.1:0-12322 GCA_046716045.1 Nitrosospira sp. | reverse complement strand
TCTCGCCTCCAATAATTTCCAGAGGTAAATTGAATTGCCGTACCAGTTCACGCATGATATGCAGCTGCTGGTAATCTTTTTTTCCGAAAACCGCCACGTGAGGTTGCACGATATTGAAAAGCTTCAGTATGACCGTCGCTACACCACGGAAAAATCCGGGACGAAATTCGCCTTCCAGCATATTCGCTATCGGCGGAGGTTCCAACATGAACTCCTGTCGCACGGGGTAGAGGCTCTTCTCACCGGGAGCAAATACTACGTCAACGTGCTGACTCTCCAATTGCTCACAGTCATCCGCCAGAGTACGCGGGTATTGATCAAAATCCTCTGTCGGGGCGAACTGTAGGCGGTTAACAAAAATACTCGCCACCACGCATTCCGCTTTTTGTTGTGCGATCCGAATCAGCGACAAATGACCTTCATGCAAGCCGCCCATGGTGGGAACCAAGGCAATGGAAGATTCACACTTGAGGCGGGTGCGCAAAGATGAGATGTCGGTGATAATTTCCACTCTCTATCCGCAACTCAGAATGCATGCTCCGGCCCTGGGAATTCTCCAGTTTTGACTGCCTTGACGTAATTTTCCACCGCCTCATGGATGCTGCCTGCGCCGATCATGAAATTTCTCATGAATCGGGCTTTCTTGCCGGAATAGATGCCAAGCATGTCATACAGTACCAGCACCTGTGCCGAGCAATCTATGCCGGCACCAATGCCGATGGTGGGAATAGATAGTTTTTTGGTAATTTTTTTGGCGAGCGCGGCGGGAACAACTTCCATCAACAACATGCTCGCGCCCGCTTTTTCCAGGGCAACCGCGTCTTCCAGCAATTGTTTTGCCTGGTGGTCGGTTTTACCTTGTACCGTGTAGCCACCCAACTGATTTACCGATTGCGGTGTCAAACCGATGTGGGCGCAAACCGGGATTCCACGCCGGGTGAGGAATTCAACCGTTTCCGCCATAACGCTGCCGCCCTCCATCTTGACCATATTGGCGCCTGCGGCCATGAGTTCGGCGGCATTCTCGAATGTATCTTCCGGGGCTACCTGAGATGTACCGAAAGGCATGTCGGCCATGATGAACGCTTTGCTTGAGCCACGCGCCACGCAACGTGTGTGATAGATCATGTCATCCAGAGTGACCGGCAGGGTGCTCTCTTCGCCCTGAAGAACGTTACCCAGCGAATCGCCCACCAGTAGAATATCGACACCGGCATTTTCCAGCAGTGCCGCAAAACTTGCGTCGTAACAGGTGAGGATGGCGATTTTCTCCCCATCGTCACGCATTTTTTGTAAAGCACCTTGTGTCGTACGCATAATTGAGCTCCTAAATTCCACGATTGAAATATTCCCGGGGACCGCGCATCTGCTCCAGTTGCTGCAACAATAGATCAAAATCATCCTGGCTATCAACGAAATTGAGATTCTCGCTATTGATCATCATGACCGGCGCATCCTCGTATTGATGAAAGAAACGAGTGTAGCTGTCAGCCAGCCGCCATAGATATTCCTGAGAGATGTTCTTCTCAAAGGTATTGCCGCGCCGCTTCACCCGTTCAACCAGCGTGGCGGGAGAGGCCTGCAAGTAAATCACCAGATCGGGCGGCGATGCCTGCGGTTGCAGATGACGATAAATTTGCTGGTACAGTTCATATTCGGCATCACTTAATGTGAGCTTGGCAAACAACTGGTCTTTGTCGAGCAGGAAGTCACTTACGGTTGTTCTGGTGAACATATCCATTTGCGCAAAGCTCTGTAACTGATTCGCCCGCTGGAATAAAAAAAATAATTGTGTCGGCAGGGCATAGCGGGAAATATCGTCATAAAATTTTTCGAGAAATGGATTTTCATCCGGTTTTTCCAACAGCAGCGCGCCGCTCAGGTGATTTGCCATGCGTCGCGTCAGACTGGTCTTGCCTACGCCTATCGGACCTTCGACTACGATGTAGCGATATTTTTCCAGTTTCATTTATTTTGTTCTCGCTCCACTCTCTGTCCGGTGCAAGCGGCCAGCAATTCAGCAACTGCTCCACGCCCCGGAATACGGCAATCCGGCGCAACTTCCAGAAGCGGCTGCAACACGAATGCCCGTTGATGCATACGCGGATGGGGCAGGATCAGACCGCGCTCGTCGCATTGCAGGTCATCATATATCAGCATATCCAGATCGAGCGTTCGCGGGGCGTTGGGATATTCGCGCACGCGTCCGTGGGAATGCTCGATTTCGAGTAGTGCTTTAAGCAAGTCGTGCGGGGCGAGATCGGTTTCAATTTGCGCTACCGCATTGATGAAATCAGGCTGATCAAGCCGTCCTACCGGCGCGCTGCGATAAAGCGCGGAGTGCGTCAGCAGACGGCAGGAAGGAAGCCGCGCCAACTCATCAAAGGCCTTTCGCACATGGGACGCCGGGTCATCCAGATTGCTGCCCAGTGCGACAAAAGCCCGATGGATTGACTGCGATACGGCAAATGACATTAAGTGTCCACTGCCGTACCGCCGCTTTCCGCCTCGCTGGATGCGGATTTGTGGCGGCCGCGGCTTCTTCTTCGCTTCTTTTGCGTCTCATCCTTAAGCAGCATGGCTTCGCGTTCGCCGGAGCCGGCACGCTGGAACGCCTCCCACCATTTACCAAGTTCCATGTCCATCTCGCCGCTTTCGCAACGGAGCAGCATAAAATCATATGCGGCACGAAAGCGTGGATGTTCCAGCAAGCGAAATGGCCTGCGGCCCGATCTGCCGGTAAAACGCGGCTGCATTGCCCAGATTTCCTTCATGATGGCATCGTACCGGTGCGGAATTGCGAGTTTTTTATTTTGCACCGCCAGCACATCATCCATGGCTTGATGCAGAGCGGGAATCATTTTTTCTCCCGCGGTTTGACGATTATTCCATGCCGCAAGTACTTCGTGCCACAACAGAGCCGCAAACAGGAAGCCGGGAGACACTGGTTTCTCCTGCTGCACGCGTTCGTCGGTATTCTTGAGCGCGAGCGTGATGAAGCGCTCACCCAGTGGCTGCTCCAGTATCACGTCCAGCATTGGTAGCAAACCGTGGTGCAAGCCGCGTGTGCGTAAATCGATCACACAGGTTAAGGCGTGACCGGACAACAACAGCTTTAACATTTCATCGAACAGCCGCGACGGCGGCACGTTCTGCAACAGCGAAGCAAGGTCGCCGATAGGCGCGGCGGTGTCCGCGTCTATCTGCATATCGAGCTTGGCCGCGAGCCGGACTGCCCGCAACATTCGTATCGGGTCCTCCCGGTACCGCCGCAAAGGATCACCGATGATACGCAAGCGCTTCGCCTTGAGATCGTCATAGCCGTTCAGGTAATCCCAGATTTCTTCGCTAACGGGATCAAAGAATAACGCATTGACGGTGAAATCGCGCCGTTTCGCGTCTTCTTCCTGACTGCCGAATACATTGTCGCGCAGAAGCCGTCCATGCTCGTCAGCATGCGTGCTGGCTGTAACCCCATCGTCCTCGCTAGCGGAGGTGCTGCCGCGGAAAGTTGAAACTTCCACCGTCTCGGCACCGCACATCACGTGTACCAGACGGAAACGGCGGCCGATAATGCGTGAACGGCGGAAAATGGCACGCACTTCCTCAGGCGTGGCATTAGTGGCAATATCAAAATCTTTCGGCTCCAGCCCCAGCAGCAAGTCGCGTGCCGCGCCACCGACCACGAAAGCGGAGTACCCGGCTTCCTGCAAACCTGACGTAACTTTCAGTGCACAGGGGTTAATGTGGTCGCGTGCAATGCCATGCTGCTTGCGCGGGATGATGTGTACTCCGGCGGGAGGGCGGGAGGCGAAAACAGGAGCAGATGGCTTGCGGCCGAAAACGCGGTGGAGAAATTTACGGATCATTACAAAATTAGAGAACCTCTGAATAAATACCGGAATTTTCCAGTAACGCGCTGCAGGAGGACTTATTCAGAGATTCCTTGAATCTAAATCCAGCAGTTGGCCGCTCATTTGTCAGTTTAACACCATGATCCACAAAGATTGCTTGCCTCTCTCGACCTTCACCTTTATTGTGAGTTCGCTACAACTATCGGATTCAGGCTGAAAGCATCAAGCTGAGGATTATACACCCGGCATCGTTTCCGGTACGAAATAGCGCCCGTGGTTCACAACGACTTCCTTCATATTGCACTGGTAAAGCGCCTCAAGATTGGACCGGTTGAGCGTTTCGTCCGCACTTCCACTAATAGTGCGGCCATTATCAAACAGCATCAAAACATGGTCGCAGAAACGGCTCGCCCAACTAATATCGTGTAGCACCATCACAAGCGCGCTACCTTGCCTGGCCAATTTACTAAATAGTGTCATGGTGAGAAGTTGGTGGCGCAGATCCAGATGTTGCAGCGGTTCATCCAGCAAATAACATACGGGTGACTGCGCAAGCAATAAAGCGATACGTGCCCGCTGACGCTCGCCACCGGACAGCGTGATGAGCGGCCGGTGGGCGAGGCCGGTCAATTCCATGCGCTCGATGGCCTGGGTCGCGATGTTATGGTCAATGGCGTCCCGGCCAAACATGTTTTTGATATGAGGATATCGTCCCAGCAATACATATTCGTACACATTGCCCCAGAACTCGCCGGGTTCTTCCTGCAACATGATGCCGAGCTTGCGGGCAAGCTCGCGCCGGGACCAGGCTTGCGGCGCTTTCCCTGACACGCTAACGGAAGACGCATTCCCGCTATCAGCGTGACGCAAGCCGCCTAGCGTATGTATCAACGTTGTCTTGCCGCAACCATTCTGGCCGAGTATGGCCCAGCATTCACCTGCATTGACGGTCAGGTTCAAGTTGCTGCACAGCATCTTGCCGGGATATTGCAGGGTTAGATTTCTGGTTTGCAGGATCATCCTGAATCCGGATACGATATTCTGAATTCTCGTGTTATTCATGAATCACGCCGAGAGCCGGAAAAGTTAGCAGGCAAGCAACCTCTAGCGATTCCTATCCCGGATGTTTCATAAATTCGCGTGATGATTGCGCAGGATTCTGTTTTGCAGGGAGATTTTGTGAAAGAGTGGCGTTGTTATTCATACGCCCCACTGAAAAAAATTTCCATACGAAACAAAAGACTAACGACGACGCGCGTTAATTTATGAAACATCCGGGCTATACACGCAGGTATTCACTTTTCCGCCCCAGCCATCGCTGAAGATGGCGATTTGCGGCTTCCGGGTGGTCGCGGAGCAATTCCTCGGCAACGATGCGGGCAGCATCAAGCAACTCTCCATCGTGTTCCAGATCGGCGAAGCGCAGCATGGGTACGCCGCTTTGGCGCGCACCAAGAAATTCGCCCGGACCGCGGAGCCGCAAATCCTGGCGCGCGATTTCAAAACCGTCGTTATGTTCGAAGATTATCTTGAGCCGCTCTTGAGCGGTTGCGGACAGGGGTTTCTGGTATAGCAATATGCAGATGCTGGCTTCCGCGCCCCGGCCCACACGACCTCTTAACTGGTGCAACTGCGATAATCCCATGCGCTCGGCGTGCTCAATCACCATCAGTGAAGCATTGGACACGTCGACACCCACTTCGATCACCGTCGTCGCAACCAGCAGTTGGATTTCGCCTTGCTTGAATGATTCCATCACCGCCGATTTTTCCTGGGCTGAGAGCCGGCCGTGCACCAGACCGATTTTTAAATCCTGAAAAATCAGGCTCAATGTTTCATGAGTTTCCAGCGCTGTCTTAAGTTGCAACGCTTCGGATTCCTCAATCAGCGGACAAACCCAGTAGGCCTGTTTTCCGGCATGGCAAGCTTCCCGGATACGTGCGGTCACTTCATCGCGGCGGGTATCCGCGACCAGTTTAGTCACCACTTCGGTTCTGCCAGGGGGCAGCCCATCTATCACCGATACATCCAGATCAGCATAGCAGCTCATCGAGAGTGTACGCGGAATGGGTGTCGCGCTCATCATCAACTGATGCGGCACCGAGTCTGCGTTAGCCCCTTTCATCCTCAACGCCAGCCGCTGGTGCACGCCGAAGCGATGCTGTTCATCGATAATGGCAAGTCCGAGCCGGTCGAATTCCACCTGCTCCTGGAACAATGCGTGAGTGCCAATCGCAAGCATGGCGCTACCTCCGGCGATATCGGCGAGTACGGCTTCCCGCTGTTTCTTTTTCTGGCTGCCGGATAACCGGGCAACCTTAGCACCTAAAGGGGCAAGCAGCGGACCCAGCCAGCCGGAAAGTTTCTGATAGTGTTGCTCGGCCAGGATCTCGGTCGGCGCCATCAATGCCGCCTGATAGTTATTTTCGATTACCTGCAACACAGCCAATGCGGCGACAACGGTCTTGCCGCAGCCCACGTCGCCCTGCAACAGCCGCTGCATTGGATGACATGCGGCAAGATCGCGGCTGATTTCGGCAAATGCTTTTTTCTGACCGCTGGTGAGTTCGAAAGGGAGCGATTCCAGCAGCGCGTTGGTCAGTTTGTTTTTGTTGGGCAGAGCGGGCCCGATATGGCTGCGGCGCTGGCGATAATGCAGACGCATGGATAACTGTTGCGCCAACAACTCATCGAACTTGATTCGCCGCCAGGCTGGATGTGTGCGTTCCTGCAATAAAGTGGCTGACGCGTCCGGTAACGGTTGATGCAGAAAAATGACGCTATCCCTGAAACCTTGCAATCGATAATGCCGTAAAACCGTATCAGGCAGAGTTTCCGAGAGATAGCTTTGCTGATCGCCACTCTCCACCAATCGCTGCAGCGTCCGCCGGATCAGCTTGCGTATTGTTTCCGAGGAGAGTCCCGCTGTAGCCGGGTAAATGGGTGTCAGCGCGTCGGCCAATGGCTCGGCTTCGCGCACGATCCGGCATTTGGGATGAATCATTTCAGCACCGAAAAAACCTGGGCGCGCTTCTCCCAGCAGGCGTACCCGTGTGCCGGCCGCGTATGCTTTTACCTGGCTACCATAAAAATTGAGGAAGCGCATGAAAAGTATGCCGCTCCCGTCTTCTACCTGGCATACCAGCTGCCGCCTCGGGCGATACATGACTTCACTATGGATGATGATGCCTTCAACCTGTGCTGTCTTGTTTTCGGGCAGGTCATTAATGGGATAAAGATGCGTTTCGTCCTCGTAGCGTAGCGGCAAATGCAGCACCAGATCGAATTCATCGATGATGCCAAGTCTGGCGAGTTTTTCTTGTACTATCTTGCTGGCAAAGCAAGTGACGGCACCCGGCGTGGAATCGTCGCGGGTGTTATCCTTCACTCCTGCAATACCATTACCGCGTCCATCTCCACTAGCGCTCCACGCGGAAGCGCCGCTACACCTATCGCCGCTCGCGCCGGATATGGCGAGTTAAAATAGCTCGCCATGATTTCGTTCACCCTCTCAAAGTTGGCAAGATCGATCAGATAGACATTCAGTTTGACAATATCATTCAGATCGCCACCACTCGCTGACGCCACTGCTTTCAGGTTCAAAAAAACCTGTTGGATTTGTCCCTCGATCCCTACCACCATCTGCATGGTAAATGGATCCAGCCCGATCTGGCCGGAAAGATAGACGGTATTCCCCCCGTCGACACGTATCGCCTGAGAATAGGTACCAATGGCTTGGGGCGCGTCGCCAGTTTGAATCGTCTGTTTTTTCATTTGATCTCCTTTAAGTGGTTGAATACCGGCTTGGCGGCGCTATGCTAAGTAGAGGGCTTACAAATTTGGATTTATAAGAGTGACCTTTGCGATATGATGAAGGGAACGCACGCATATTTCAATCGCTAAAAACGTGACCGATAATCAGTACAGAAAACGAGGTTCCGGATAGCTCATTTTGACATCTGATTACGCGGCCGGGAGATTCAGCGGAGTGAGCCCCTGATATTGACGAAATTTTTACCATAAGAGTGAAGGTCAAGTGACGCAAGAAGTCTTTGAGAATCATAGCGTTGGATTGAGAAATAAGCGGTCAACTACCGGATTTAGGATAATTTATAACCCATGCAAAAACTAATCATCCAGGGCGGCGTACCTCTTTCCGGCGAAGTTCGTATTTCCGGCGCAAAGAATGCCGCCTTGCCCATTCTATGCGCTTCTCTGCTTACCGGTGAAACGCTGGCTATCGAGAACGTTCCGCATCTCAATGATGTAACCACCATGTTGAGCCTTCTCGGGCAAATGGGCGTCAGCATTGCGGGGAATGGCAAGGAAACAGAACTGACTGCCGCGCATCTTTCTCATCTTGTCGCGCCTTACGAGATGGTGAAAACCATGCGTGCTGCAATCCTGGTATTGGGTCCAATGCTGGCGCGCGCGGGTGCGGCAAGGGTGTCGCTGCCCGGTGGTTGCGCCATCGGCTTGCGCCCGGTTGATCAGCATATCAAGGGCTTGCAGGCCATGGGCGCGGAGATTAATATCGAGCATGGTTACATTCACGCACAAGCGAAACGTCTCACCGGTGCGCACATAGTCATGGATATTGTCACCGTTACCGGGACTGAAAACCTGATGATGGCAGCGGCCCTGGCCGATGGAACTACCGTGCTCGAGAATGCGGCACGCGAGCCGGAAGTATTGGACTTGGCTAATTGCTTGATTGCGATGGGTGCAAAAATTTACGGTGTCGGCAGCGATGTCATCACTATTGAAGGCGTCGAGAAGTTGCATGGTGCTAAGTATCGCGTCATGGCGGACCGCATCGAAACCGGTACATTCCTGGTGGCGGCTGCCGCCAGCGGCGGCGAAATTCATCTCACGGAAACACGTTCCGATACACTCGATGCGGTACTCGACAAGTTGATGGAAGCGGGTGCCGCGATCGAGTCGGGTGAAGACTGGATACATCTGAAAATGAATAATCCATTAAAATCCGTAAATCTGCGAACCGCGCCCTATCCGGCTTTTCCCACCGACATGCAGGCGCAGTTCATGGTATTGAACAGCGTTGCCGTCGGGACCGCAATTATTACCGAAACCATATTTGAAAATCGCTTCATGCATGTGCAGGAATTGAAACGCATGAATGCTGACATTAAAGTGGAAGGGAATACCGCCGTAGTTTGTGGCGTAGCCAGTCTTGATGGCGCCAATGTCATGGCCACCGACCTGCGTGCTTCCGCCAGCCTGGTGCTGGCGGGACTGATCGCGAAGGGCGAAACGGTCATTGACCGTATTTATCACCTTGATCGCGGCTATGAGCGTATCGAAGACAAATTGTCGTTGCTGGGGGCGAGAATCAGACGGACAGATTGAGGTATGGGTATTCTTTTTGTCCTTTCCCTATGATGGCGGGTTACAAGATCTCTGTTCCAAGGATCAGGTGAGGAAAGGAGCCATGTACAGCCGTGCCGTTTCAGGGAAGTGTCATGGCGAGACGAAATCCCAGGTAACGCATACGTTTCGTCGTATCAAACCAGTTGCGCGTCGTAGCACGCATATCCTGCGGTCTGTGATTCCACGAGCCGCCGCAAAACACGCGTTTTGCGCAATTGCCTTGCCAGCAGGTACCGGTCCATTGCCACACATTTCCCATCGTATCGTATAGGCCGAAAGCATTCGGCTTGAAGCTACCCACAGGCGCGGTCTTTCGGTTGTCCCACTCGCTCCCGCAGCCATCGCAATTCGCATGATTACGTCCGACATCATCGCCCCAGTAATATTCAGTGACCGTGCCGGCGCGCGCGGCGATTTCCCACTCCTCGGCGCTCGGCAGGCGGTAGGCTTTGCCGGTCTTGTCCGACAGCCATTGAATATAGGTCTGTGCGTCGTTCCAGCTCACGTTGATCACCGGCCTATTGCCGCGCCCCCAGCCATTATCCGAAGGCTGGTATCCACCACAGCCACCGCCCGCCACGCAGGTATCCCACTCATCGAAAGTTACAGCGAACTTACCGATGGCAAATTTATTACCTGGAATGGATATCAGTTCGGGGCAATCAGTACACGCTTTATTCTCTTCACCTTGTTTCTTGCCCCCAGCCGGTAGCCGCTCGCTATCATGCCGCTTAATTCCCCCGTCAAGCTGGGCCACCCGCTGTGCTTCGATCCTCTGGAAAAGGGTATCGCCTTTTTCAAGTTCTTCCTCAAGTACCGCCCCATTGGTTGCGTTGATTTTCTCTGATGTCCTCAGCTTCGCTATCTCCGAAGGCATTTCCATGCCGGATTTACGTGTGTTGTTGAATTTGCCGTTAATCGGCATTTCCGAATTCAAGACATTAGCTTCGCGTTCGCCTGGTAACGTGGAGGCGAACGAGCGTGTTTCCGCAGATCCCGTAAAGATCAAGACGAGCAGGCAGGTATAACAAACTGATTTCATGAATGCCATTCTAAAAAGCAGAGTTGGAAATTTTCAGTACGTTTATGAGCATAAGCGTACCAGGGAGCGCAGTTAGTGCCTACATGGTAGCCGATGCTAACCAGGTATGGAGAAAAATTGCTTTTAAGACGCGGGAAGTTTCAGAATGATCTGATCTGACTTGACCTATCAGTGAACCTATCGCAGGTTCAGGCCTGGTATCGGCGCGACTATTTGATCCTGACCCGCAGCACCATTTTATCATCCGACTGAAGCACATCTATCCTGCGCAAAAAGTTTTGTCCAAGCAGCGCTGTATCTCCCTGGATACCGACACCTATGCTGAGACCTTCCACCACGATGCCTCCCGCTTCAATAGTTTGTTCTGAAACGATTTCGCCGATGACCGCACCGTTTGCGGTCAGAAAATTAGCAGGCATACCCTTAGGCAGATGGGCGCTCCGCGCGATCTCATGACTGATAGACACCGTGCTGGCTCCTGTATCCACCATAAAATCCACAGGGTGGCCGTTGATTGCGCCTCGCACATAATAATGTCCATCGCGTGATCTCGGGATCACTACTTCTCCGCTAGCCAACTTCGCACTGGCTACCGCAATCGTTGGTTTCTGGCGGGCGTCAAAGTATAGATACGCCACACCGGAGATAGCGATCCAGATCGCGAGGGCGGTGAAATGACCCCAAGGAGTGCGGCTACTCATCGTGATTAAGGGTTTCTCTATTCTGCCGGTAAGAACAGGTTCTCAACAAGCGGATAAGTTTCGCTTTAAAAAACAGAGGCACAAAAACGAGCGGCCTTCCCGCTGATGGGGCCGGATAGCTGGCTGGCATGAAACCAGCCGGAAAATTCAACCGGTATCCAAAGGATGGCACTGGTTAACCGTGTCACCGGTTGATCGGCTTATACTTGATTCGCTTCGGTTTTGCGCCTTCCTCACCCAGCCGCTTCCGTTTGTCGGCTTCATATTCCTGGTAATTGCCGTCGAAGAACGTAGCCTGCGAGTTGCCTTCAAATGCGAGAATGTGGGTGGCGATGCGGTCGAGGAACCAGCGGTCGTGCGAGATGACCAGCACACAGCCGGCGAATTCCTGCAACGCGTCTTCCAGCGCACGCAGGGTTTCCACGTCCAGGTCGTTGGAGGGTTCATCCAGCAGCAGGACGTTGCCGCCCGAAATAAGCATTTTTGCCAGATGCAGCCGTCCGCGTTCACCACCGGAAAGGTTGCCGACAATCTTCTGCTGATCCGCACCCTTGAAATTGAAACGGCCGATATAAGCACGTGCGGGGGTTTCATATCTGCCCACGGTAAGCAGATCGTGGCCGCCGGAAATGGTATCGAACACGGTTTTACCGCTTTCCAGGGAATCGCGCGATTGGTCCACATGCGAGATTCTGACTGTCGTGCCGATTGCTATCTCGCCGGAATCCGGTTGCTCCTTTCCTGTGACCATGCGGAACAGGGTCGATTTGCCCGCCCCATTGGGACCGATGATGCCGACGATGGCGCCAGGTGGCACCTTAAAGCTTAAATTATCGATCAGCAGGCGATCGCCGTAAGCTTTGGAAACATTTTTGAATTCGATGACGTCGTTGCCCAACCTGTCCGCAACAGGAATGAAAATCTCCTGCGTCTCGTTGCGCTTCTGATACTCCTGCGAGTTGAGTTCTTCAAAGCGGGCAATACGGGCTTTGGATTTTGCCTGCCGTCCCTTGGGGTTCTGCCGCACCCATTCCAGTTCTTTGTGGAGAGCCTTCTGACGTGCGGATTCCGTCGATTCTTCCTGTTTCAGGCGGTTTTCTTTCTGTTCCAGCCAGGAGCTGTAGTTACCTTTCCATGGAATGCCGTGGCCACGGTCGAGTTCCAGAATCCACTCTGCGGCGTTGTCGAGGAAATAGCGATCATGCGTGACCGCTACCACCGTTCCGGGGAAGCGGGTGAGAAACTGTTCCAGCCATTCCACCGATTCGGCATCCAGATGGTTGGTCGGTTCATCCAGCAATAGCATGTCGGGCTTGGACAGCAGAAGTTTGCAC
>JBKJYB010000095.1:0-11451 GCA_046716045.1 Nitrosospira sp. | reverse complement strand
GGAGCGTCGAAGCCGACCCATCCGGGAAAATCGGAGTCCAGCACTTGCTGCAATGCTCCACGAATAGTCGGATGGCGACGACCAAAATTGAAGACACCCCAGTTGGTAAGGAAATCCAGATAGCGTGTACCCGCTTCGTCCCATAGGTAGGCACCTTCACCGCGCACCCATGAGCGGTTGAATCCAAGGGTACGCAATACCTTGACGAACACTGGATTCACATGCTCTTCGTAAAGCTCGAAATTCTTGCCTCGGGTCTCGGCAAATATTGCGTTGATATCAATTGGCATGATTTAGCCTTTCGATGCCAGTTTCAACAGGGTAGCGGCGGAACACCGATCCGGATTGACTTCGAACTAGAGCGCTTCGTTTCATGGACTGTGAATTAACTTTTAACCGATGCGACATACTATTCATCCTCAAATATTGCGCCTGACTTCCCCCCTATTAACCCGCGCGTATGAAGCGGATGGAACGAACAAAGTCTGCTAAATATCTTGCTCACATTATGAACGTACATTTTGCATAACAGCGTCTGATTCTCTCCCCCGTTAGTTTTTAGACAGTATATCCGCTGTTTCGCGTTTCCCCTGCGCCTTCTTCGCTAAAACCATGGTTTTCGCCAGCGTTTACCATCTGCCTTTGCTTCTTGCGGGTATTGTGAAAGGCCAGACCGGTACCCGCGGGAATGAGTCGTCCGACAATGACGTTTTCCTTGAGACCGCGCAGATCATCCTTCTTGCCCATAATGGCTGCCTCGGTCAGCACGCGCGTGGTCTCCTGGAAGGAAGCGGCGGAAATAAACGAATCAGTGGAAAGCGATGCTTTGGTAATACCCAACAGCATGAATTCATATATGGCCACTTTTTTGTCCTGGGCCATCATTTGTTCGTTCTCCGCCAATAGATCCGCCCTTTCCACCTGTTCACCCGGAATAAAGCGCGTGTCACCGGAATCAACAATCTGCACGCGACGCAGCATTTGACGCACGATCACCTCAATGTGCTTATCGTTGATCTTGACACCTTGCAGGCGATACACATCCTGAACCTCGTCAGTGATGTAGCGTGCCAAGGCTTCTACACCCAGGAGGCGCAGAATATCATGTGGATCGGCAGGCCCGTCAACGATACTCTCCCCTTTATTTACCACCTGGCCATCATGGGCCGTAACGTGCTTGTCCTTGGGAATCAGGTACTCATGGGAAACCGCATCCAGATCAGTAATTACAAGGCGTTGTTTGCCCTTAGTATCCTTGCCAAACGAGACGATACCAGTAACTTCCGCGAGTACGCCGGCATCCTTGGGCGAACGGGCCTCAAACAATTCCGCCACACGGGGCAAACCTCCCGTAATGTCACGGGTTTTGGAACTTTCCTGCGGAATACGGGCCAGCACTTCCCCTACGCTAACCTGCTGCCCGTCTCGTACCGTAATAATTGAACCAACCTGAAAGGTAATGTTGACAGATAAATTACTGCCGGCAAGCCTCACTTCCTTGTTATCCTCGTCCAGAAGTTTCACCAATGGACGCAAGCCCTTGGTTTGTGCCACCCCGCGCCGTTTCGGATCGATCACTACGAGTGTGGACAAACCGGTTACTTCGTCTATCTGTTTAGCCACAGTGGCGCCTTCTTCAACATTCTCAAAGCGAACCTTTCCGGCGTATTCCGTGATGATGGGACGAGTATGCGGGTCCCATGCCGCCAACACTTGTCCTGCCTTCACGACTTCTCCGTCACGAATGAGCAGAGTTGCTCCATAAGGCGCTTTGTGGCGCTCACGCTCGCGGCCGTTATCATCATGTATCACCACTTCACCACTACGGGAAATCGCGATCAGCTCATTGCGAGAGTTGGTAACGTAACGCATGGTGGGTGAATAACGCACAATACCGCTGGATTTGCTCTCCACCTGGCTTGCTACCGCGGTTCGGGAAGCGGCGCCACCTATGTGGAACGTACGCATAGTCAGTTGGGTGCCCGGCTCGCCTATTGACTGGGCCGCAATGACACCTACAGCCTCGCCTACGTTTACCGGCGTACCACGTCCCAGATCACGCCCGTAGCATTTGCCACACAGACCATAGCGAGTTTCACAGGTAAGCGGTGTGCGTACCTTCACTTCATCTATACCCAGAGACTCGATGGTATCGACCGCATGCTCGTCCAGCAGCACACCAGCGGGATAAATCACCGCCTGATGTTCCGGATTGACGACATCGTTAGCCACGACTCGTCCCAGGATACGCTCTCGCAACGCTTCAATGACTTCACCACCCTCCACCAACGCCTTCATTACGACGCCGTTACTCGTGTTGCAGTCATCCTGGGTTACCACAAGATCCTGGGTCACGTCCACCAAACGGCGAGTCAAATATCCAGAGTTGGCAGTTTTCAGCGCTGTATCGGCCAAGCCTTTGCGTGCACCATGCGTGGAGATAAAATACTGCAGTACATTTAATCCCTCGCGGAAATTTGCTGTGATGGGAGTCTCGATAATTGAACCATCGGGCTTGGCCATTAAGCCGCGCATGCCTGCCAGCTGACGAATCTGGGCCGCTGAGCCACGCGCACCCGAGTCGGCCATCATGTAAATCGAATTAAAGGATTCCTGTGTCAGCGGTTTGCCCTTTTTGTCTTTTTTTACTTCACCGGTTAGCGAGTCATGCACCGGCTCAACACCGAGCTGATCCATCATGGCCTTGGCCACTTGGTCACCGGCACGACCCCATATATCCACAACCTTGTTGTAGCGCTCGCCCTGAGTCACCAAACCGGAAGTATATTGAATCTCGATCTCCTGCACCTCCTTCTCGGATGCGCTGATAATGTCATTCTTCTGTACCGGTGTCAGCATATCGTCCAGACAGATTGAGATACCGGCACGCGTCGCATAAGTAAAGCCGGAATACATCAGTTTGTCAGCAAATATCACCGTCTCGCGGAGTCCGCAGCGACGGAAGCTCGCATTAATGAGTTTGGAGATCTCTTTTTTCTTGAGGGCTTTATTGATAAGGGCAAAAGGCAGACCGGCAGGGAGAATTTCGGACAGCAGTGCGCGCCCCACAGTAGTGTCATAGCGCGTGGTTTTCTCGTGGCGATCACCGTCGGCGTCCACCTCATATTCCTTGATCCGCACCATGATCCTGGCATTCAGCTCGATGACGCGGCTCTCGTAAGCACGGGATACTTCGCTGATGTTGGCAAACGCCATGCCCTCACCACGAGCATTGATTTTCTCCCTGGTGGTGTAGTACAACCCCAACACGATATCCTGTGACGGCACGATAATGGGTTCTCCATTCGCCGGTGACAAGATATTATTGGTGGACATCATGAGAGTGCGGCATTCCATCTGCGCCTCCAGCGACAACGGCACGTGAACCGCCATCTGGTCACCGTCGAAGTCGGCGTTGAACGCTGCGCATACCAATGGATGCAATTGGATCGCCTTGCCTTCTATCAGCACCGGCTCGAATGCCTGAATACCCAGTCGATGCAGTGTCGGAGCCCGGTTTAGCATCACCGGGTGCTCGCGAATGACATCCTCCAGTATGTCCCATACTACAGGGCTTTCGTTTTCAACCTCACGCTTGGCCGCCTTGATGGTGCTGGCGATACCCATTATTTCGAGTTTGTTAAAGATGAAAGGCTTGAACAATTCCAACGCCATTTTCTTCGGCAAGCCACACTGATGCAGTTTGAGCTGCGGACCTACCACGATCACCGACCGGCCGGAATAATCCACTCTCTTGCCGAGCAGATTCTGGCGAAAACGTCCACCTTTTCCCTTGATCATATCGGCAAGTGATTTTAACGGCCGCTTGTTGGCTCCAGTCATGGCTTTGCCACGACGACCGTTATCCAGCAATGAGTCCACCGCTTCCTGCAACATGCGCTTCTCATTACGCACAATGATTTCCGGCGCTTTCAACTCAAGTAGACGCTTTAGCCGGTTGTTACGATTGATGACGCGGCGATATAAATCATTCAGATCAGAAGTGGCGAAACGCCCCCCATCCAGTGGCACCAGCGGACGTAACTCGGGCGGCAGTACCGGCAGCACGGCCAGAACCATCCACTCCGGTTTGATACCGGATTTATTGAACGCCTCCAGCACCTTTAGACGCTTGGAGATTTTCTTCATCTTGGTTTCGGAACCGGTTTCTCCCATCTCGCGCCGAAGGTTATCAATTTCAACACGGATGTTGAGGTTACCCAACAAATCGCGAATGCCTTCCGCACCCATGCTGGCACGAAAATCGTCCCCGTATTCTTCCGTCTTGGCACGATAATCATCATCCGTCAGCAACTGACATCGGGCCAGAGGCGTCATGCCGGGATCGGTCACCACGTATGCCTCAAAATAAAGTACCCGCTCAATATCACGTAAAGTCATATCCAGCACCATACCAAGACGCGACGGTAGCGATTTCAGAAACCAGATGTGTGCGACCGGAGAGGCCAGTTCGATATGCCCCATACGCTCGCGTCGCACCTTCGAAAGTGTAACTTCGACACCGCATTTCTCGCAGATCACGCCGCGATGTTTCAGGCGTTTATATTTCCCGCACAAACATTCGTAATCCTTTACCGGGCCAAAAATTTTTGCACAGAATAACCCGTCCCGTTCCGGTTTGAACGTACGGTAATTGATGGTTTCCGGTTTCTTCACTTCACCATAGGACCAGGAACGTATTTTCTCTGGGGAAGCCAAGCCGATCTTGATCGAATCGAACTCTTCTTTCTGAGTAACCTGTTTGAATAAATCGAGCAGCGCTTTCATTTGTCACTCCTGTTGATCAGGGGTCGATACAAAAATCATCCGGTGAGAAGTACGGAAACGAAAAGGATATTTAATATTTAATTCTCCATTCGTACCGCTACGATAGAATTGCTAATGCCGATCCAGATCGATATCCATCGCCAGTGACCGGATTTCTTTCACCAGCACATTGAATGATTCCGGCATACCGGCATCAATCTTGTGGTCGCCTTTGACAATGCTTTCGTACACCTTGGTACGCCCGTTCACATCGTCCGACTTGACCGTCAGCATTTCCTGCAAGGTATAAGCAGCACCGTATGCCTCCAATGCCCATACTTCCATTTCGCCAAAGCGCTGTCCGCCGAACTGCGCCTTGCCACCAAGCGGCTGTTGGGTTACCAGACTGTAGGGACCGGTGGAGCGCGCATGCATTTTATCGTCGACCAGGTGATGCAGCTTCAGCACATGCATATAGCCTACCGTGACAGAACGATCAAAGGCCTCACCCGTTCTGCCATCGTATAATGTCACCTGTCCAGATCGCGGAAGCCCCGCAAGCTCCAGCATATCCTTGATTTCGTGCTCGGTGGCTCCATCGAATACGGGAGTCGCGAAAGGCACGCCATCCTTGAGATTTTCCGCCAGATCCAGAATTTCCACATCGGTGAGCGAGGCGATATCCTCTTGTTTTCCGCTTGTGTTGTAAATTTTGTCAAGTAACTTGCGGACATCGGCGGTCTTGCTGTTGGCCTGCAGCATATCGCCGATTTTCCTGCCAAGCCCTTTCGCTGCCCACCCAAGATGGGTTTCCAGAATCTGGCCCACATTCATGCGCGAAGGCACACCCAATGGGTTCAACACCACATCGACCGGAGTACCATCGGCCATGTAGGGCATATCTTCCACTGGCACAATCTTGGAAATCACGCCTTTATTGCCATGACGCCCCGCCATTTTGTCCCCGGGCTGCAGGCGCCGCTTCACCGCCACATAAACCTTGACCATTTTCTGTACGCCTGGCGGCAGTTCGTCACCTTGAGTAAGTTTCTTTCTCTTCTCTTCAAAAGCAATGTCAAATGCCTTGCGTTTCTGCGCCAGGCCCTCCTCGATCTGTTCCAACTGCAGACTTGTTTCTTCGTCGGCAAGCCGGATATCGAACCAGTGGTGTGGATCAATACTGGCCAGATATTCCTTGGTGATTTGTGCACCCTTGACGAGTTTCTTGGGTCCCCCGGTTGCTGATTTTCCCTTGAGCAAGCGCTCGATACGCTCGAATGCATCGGCTTCCACGATCCGCATTTGGTCAGCCAGATCTTTCTTGTAGCGTTTCAGTTCGTCGTCGATAATCTGCTGGGCACGCTTGTCGCGCTCGATTCCTTCCCGAGTGAATACCTGCACATCGATCACCGTCCCGGAGATACCCGATGGCACACGTAGCGATGTATCCTTTACGTCAGAAGCCTTCTCGCCAAAAATCGCGCGCAATAGCTTTTCTTCTGGTGTCAACTGGGTTTCGCCCTTGGGGGTGACCTTACCCACCAGTACATCGCCTGCTTCCACTTCGGCGCCGATGTGAACAATGCCCGAGGCATCCAGACGTCCGAGTTGCACCTCCGACAGATTGGAAATATCCCCGGTAATTTCTTCCGTCCCGAGTTTGGTATCCCGGCTTACCACCGATAATTCCTCAATATGAATGGACGTGAAGCGGTCCTCGGCGACCACGTGTTCCGAAATGAGAATCGAATCCTCAAAGTTGTAGCCATTCCAGGGCATGAATGCAACCAGCATGTTTTGCCCCAGCGCCAGCTCACCCTTGTCGGTGGAGGCGCCATCGGCTACCACATCACCTCGCGCAATCACGTCTCCCACTTTCACCAGTGGGCGCTGGTTGATGTTGGTATTCTGGTTGGAACGCGTGTATTTAGTCAGATTATAGATATCCACGCCCACTTCGCCGACGCGTGTTTCAGTATCATGCACTCGCACCACGATACGGCTCGCGTCCACATAGTCCACCACGCCGCCACGCACTGCCTGTACCGCGGTTCCGGAATCTATCGCCACGACACGCTCGATACCCGTACCAACCAGAGATTTTTCCGCGCGAAGGCAAGGCACCGCCTGTCGCTGCATGTTGGACCCCATTAATGCGCGATTGGCATCATCATGTTCCAGAAATGGAATCAGTGAAGCAGCTACCGATACGATCTGCGCCGGCGCCACATCCATATACTCGATACGATCCGGTGTCGCCAACGTAAATTCATTCTTGTGACGACAGGAAACAATGTCGTTGGTGAATTTGCCTTTGCGATCCAGTTCCGCATTCGCCTGAGCAATTACATACTGCCCTTCCTCAATCGCCGATAGATAGTCAATCTCATCGGTGACGCTTCCATTCTTCACCTTGCGGTATGGCGTTTCCATGAACCCATACCCATTGGTGCGGGCATATAGTGCCAATGAATTAATCAAACCAATATTGGGACCTTCCGGCGTTTCAATCGGACATACACGGCCATAATGGGTGGGGTGCACATCGCGCACCTCAAACCCGGCACGCTCCCTCGTCAGCCCACCCGGTCCCAGCGCGGAAACGCGGCGTTTGTGAGTAATCTCAGAGAGGGGGTTGGTCTGATCCATGAATTGCGACAACTGACTGGAGCCGAAGAACTCACGCACCGCAGCCGACACCGGCTTCGCGTTAATCAAGTCATGCGGCATCAGATTATCTGATTCAGCCTGGCTGAGACGTTCTTTCACCGCTCGTTCGACCCGTACCAATCCCGAACGAAACTGGTTTTCTGCAAGTTCACCAACGGAGCGGACACGGCGATTACCGAGATGATCGATATCATCGATCTCACCGCGGCCATTGCGCAATTCGACTAGAATCTTGATGACCTCATTGATATCCTCGTTCGACAATGTGGTGGAACCATCCAGTTCAGTCCTTCCCACACGGCGATTGAATTTCATCCGCCCCACTACAGATAGATCATAGCGTTCCGGCGCGTAGAATAATCCGTTGAACAACGCCTTGACTGCTTCTTCGGTAGGTGGTTCGCCGGGGCGCATCATGCGGTAAATGGCCACTTGTGCGGCCATCTGATCAGCGGTTTCGTCTATTCTCATGGTCTGCGAGATGTATGCGCCCTGATCAAGATCGTTCGTATAAATGGTGTGAATCTCTTCTATATTGGCTTCGCGAAGTTTGGCGAGCACAACTTCCGTGATCTCGTCGTTAGCGAGCGCCACGACTTCACCTGTTTCCTTATCCACAATATTATGACCCAGTACCCGGCCCAGCAGAAAATCTTCCGGTACCGCGAGCCTGTCAATGCCCGCTTGCTGCATTTCACGAACATGTTTGACGGTTATACGTTTATCTTTCTGAACAATGACTTTTCCACTTTTGGTGGCGATATCAAAGCGCGCCATGTCGCCGCGCAAACGTTCCGGTATCAACTCAAAGAGGATGCCTTTTTTAGACAGGTGGAAAGCATCAAAAGAAAAAAAGTTCTCAAGGATTTGTTCGGGCGTATAACCTATCGCTTTCAGCAATGCCGTAATCGGCATCTTGCGGCGGCGATCAACGCGAAAATACAGATAATCCTTGGGGTCGAACTCGAAATCGAGCCAGGAACCACGATATGGAATGATGCGCGCGGAGAAGAGCAATTTTCCCGACGAATGCGTTTTACCACGATCATGCTCGAAAAACACCCCTGGGGAGCGGTGCAACTGAGACACAATGACCCGCTCGGTTCCATTAATAACGAACGAGCCCGTACCGGTCATCAGCGGAATCTCTCCCATGTAAACTTCCTGCTCCTTCACCTCTCTTACTGTTGGCTTGGAAGCTTCCTTGTCCATGATCGTCAATCGCACTTTAGCGCGCAACGGGGAAGCATAGGTAAGACCACGCTGCTGGCATTCCTTGACATCGAATGGAGGAATTCCCAACACATAATTAACGAAATCAAGGCGGGCATTCCTGGAGTGACTCTCGATCGGAAAAATCGAGATAAACGCCGCCTGCAACCCCTGAGTGGCGCGCTGATCAGGTTCAACCTGGGCTTGCAAGAAAGCCGCGTACGATTCGATCTGGGTAGCGAGAAGAAACGGAATCGGCAAAACGCTGGCGCGCTTGGCGAAACTTTTACGGATACGTTTTTTCTCGGTAAACGAATAGCTCATGGAATCTCTCCGGGAGGTCAAAAGACGGGTGGACAGAAAATGGGAGCAGAGTACCTGTTTTAAGCTACCGTGCTAAGTGTTCTGCGACACAAAAAATCCAACATTCAAATGCTAATTCAAAAGTTAAAACGCCAGATCCTGACGGCGCCTTACACGCCGTCAGCTGGCCTCATTGCATTAGTTCTACTTAATCTCGCTGGTTGCACCGGCTTCGGTAAGTTGTTTCTGAATGGCTTCGGCATCGGCTTTAGGAATACCTTCCTTGACCGCTTTCGGTGCGCCATCAACCAAATCTTTTGCTTCTTTCAAGCCCAAGCCGGTAATCACGCGCACAACTTTGATTACGTTTACTTTGCTTTCGCCCACCGTGGTCAGAATCACGGAAAATTCCGTTTGCTCCTCCACGGCGGCAGCAGCGGCACCCGCTGCGGGCGCGGCCGACGCGACAGCCACAGCGGCGGCGGAAACACCAAATTTTTCTTCCATTTCCTTGATCAATTGGGAAAGTTCCAGCACCGTCATATTCGCAATCGACTCTAAAATTTCTGCTTTGGCTATAGCCATGATTTTCTCCTGATAAATTTAATTCTGGTTGTGTTACGGTCTCAAACGACTTGAAACCGGCTAAGCGGCTTGCTTCTGATCACGTACGGCTGCAAGGCCACGCACGAAACTGGTCGGCACCTCGTTGAGGGTCCGCACAAAATTGGCAATGGGCGCCTGCATCGTGCCCAGCAGCTTCGAAAGTAGGACTTCGCGACTCGGAAGAGAGGCCAGATCCGCAATCTCTTTACTTGACATCACGAAATTTGCCATGGCGCCAGCTTTGATCACGAATTTGTCATTGCCTCTGGAAAATTCGTACAGCACCTTTGCCGCTGCTACCGGATCACTTGCGATGCCATAGGCTAACGGCCCGACCATATACTCGGAGAGTCCGGTAAATGGCGTATCTGCAACCGCGCGCCGCGCGAGCGAGTTCTTGAGCACCCGGAAATATATCCCCGATTGTCGCGCCTTCGCACGCAATTGGGTCATATGCCCGACTCCAAGCCCGCGGTACTCCGCAATAATAATGGCCTGAGCCTTTGCTACTTGAGTACTGACTTCGGCGACTACCGCTTTTTTCTCTTCTAGATTTAGACTCAAAACACGTTCTCCATCAGTTAAATGCGGTGTTGAGTTTTAGTGTTGAGTAATACAAAGCTCGCAACTTGTCTCAATACCGCGAACCGGCGACCTTAAATCAGGAGATAAATCCATTCCTGTTCTTGGGTACGCCATCTACGCTGGGCGCTCGAAATGGTAGAAAGTCAGAAACATGGATGATGACACCCTTCAAACTTTCCCCATCCCGTTTTGCGATTAAGTTCTCAGGCGATAGCTGGACTCAGTAAATAGCCTTACAACGTTGTTTACTGTCCGCTCTTCGCTCAGCAACCCCGGCGGTCTTTGACAACCCGCCAAATTAGCAAAATAGCCTCTTCGACGGCCCAAAGTCTTACAAATTCAATAGGGATACCTCGGATACTTACCGCATATTGGTCTGATCTACCCGAACTCCTATCCCCATCGTGCTGGAAACCGAGATTTTTCTCAGATAAACACCTTTCGATGCGGCGGGTTTAGACTTGTTGAGCGCGTCCAGCAACGCCAGCATGTTTTCTCTTAAAGAATCCACGCTAAACGATGCACGGCCTATCGTGCACTGGACAATGCCGGCTTTGTCGGCACGATATTGCACCTGGCCTGCCCTGGCGTTTTTTACCGCGCCCACAATATCCGGTGTCACCGTCCCCACCTTGGGGTTAGGCATCAAACCACGCGGGCCAAGTATTTGGCCCAATTGCCCTACGATACGCATAGCATCAGGGCTGGCGATAGCCACGTCAAAATTGATATTGCCCGCTTTGATCTGTTCCGCCAGATCCTCAAATCCGACTATGTCGGCACCCGCCGCGAGGGCTTCCTTAGCCTTTTCTCCCTGGGCAAATACCGCTACACGCACGGTTTTACCGGTACCTGCGGGCAATACTACCGAGCCACGCACCGACTGATCGGATTTTTTTGCATCGATGCCGAGATTGACAGCCACATCAATCGATTCATCGAATTTTGCCGTAGCCGTTTCCTTAATGATACTGAGCGCATCCGGTAGCGGATAAGATTTGCTGCGATCCGCTTTGGTGGTGATTGCCTTGAAACGTTTAGATATCTGCGTCACGCTATATGCCCTCCACGTCCACGCCCATGCTGCGGGCGCTACCGGCAATGGTACGAACCGCGGCATCCATGTCGGCTGCGGTCAAATCGGGCATTTTTACCTGGGCGATCTCCTCCGCTTGCTTCCGCGTCAACCTGCCTATTTTATCGGTGTTGGGCTTGTGACTCCCCTTACTTACTCCAGCCGCCTTCTTTATCATCACTGTCGGGGGTGTGGTCTTCATGGTGTACGTGAAGCTCTTGTCGGCATAGGCG
>JBKJYB010000094.1:0-3924 GCA_046716045.1 Nitrosospira sp. | reverse complement strand
ATGATCGTGCGCGCACTCGCTTTGGGCCAACTCAATGCAAGCAATGCACGTAAACTGTTTGCCAAGGAGATTGGCGTGAGCGCGGTGAACGGCCTGGTGTGGGGTAGTGTGGTCGGATTATTCGCCTTTTTCATTTACGGCAGTGTCTCTCTTGGTCTGGTAATGACACTGGCGATGATGTTGAATTTGCTGCTGGCGGCTTTATTGGGTGTATTCATCCCGCTAACCCTGCATAAACTTGGCCGTGATCCGGCAGCGGGCTCCAGCGTGATGATTACCGCCGTTACCGACAGCGGGGGTTTTTTTATTTTCCTGGGACTCGCCACCATTTTTCTGGTGTAGCCAGGAACCGCTGGATAAGTTTCACTCAGGGCAGAATTTTCTCGCCGGCAAGCAGTTGCTCTACCGACTCGCGTACGCGAACAAGATGAACGCGGTCGCCGTCCACCATGACTTCGGCGGCGCGGGGGCGGGTGTTGTAGTTTGAACTCATGCTCATGCCGTAGGCTCCGGCGGACATAATGGCGAGCAAGTCGCCCTGCGATAATGCCAGCTTCCGGTCATGCCCCAGAAAATCGCCCGTTTCACAAACGGGGCCGACAACCTGATAAATTTTATCGCCGCCGTCATTCGTAATAACCGGCAGGATCTCATGGTAGGCGTCATACAGCGCCGGACGCATCAGATCATTCATGGCGGCGTCCACGATGGCGAAATCCCGATGCGGGGTATGTTTGAGATACTCGACGCGCGTCAGCAATACACCGGCATTCCCCACCAGCGCGCGGCCAGGCTCGATCAGGATACGCTGGTTACGCCGGCCAATCGCGGTACACAATGCCGCGACATAGTCTTGCGCCGCCGGCGGGTTTTCTCCCGAATAACGAATCCCCAGACCGCCGCCCAAGTCCAGATGATCGATAGTGAGTCCTTGCGTTTCGAGGCGATTCAGCAGGTCAAGTATTTTCCCGCACGCTTCGACAAAGGGACCGAGTTCGGTCAATTGCGAGCCGATATGGCAATCCAGTCCGCTGATGCGCAAGTTGGCAAATTTTCGTGCGGAAGCATAAAGTTTCTCCGCTTCGTCGAACGGAACACCAAATTTGTTTTCCTTGAGACCGGTGGAAATATAAGGGTGTGTCTTTGCGTCTACATCGGGATTGACCCGCAGGCTCACCGGCGCGATTTTATTCAACTCGCCCGCCACCCGGTCCAGCACGGCCAACTCCGCTTCCGATTCCACGTTGAAACAGAGTATTCCCGCGGCAAGCGCCGCACGCATTTCGTCCGGCTGTTTGCCCACCCCCGAAAATACTATTTTTTGCGGATCACCACCCGCTTTCAGCACTCGCTGGAGTTCACCGCCGGAAACAATATCGAAGCCGCTACCGAGACGGGCGAATAGATTGAGAATAGCCAGATTGGAGTTGGCCTTGACGGCATAGCACACCAGATGGTCGCGTCCGGCAAAAGCGGCGTCGAATTCCCTGTAAGCCGCGACAAGTGCCGCGCGTGAATAAACATAACAGGGCGTGCCGAATTCCCGGGCAATGCGATCCAGTTGAACCGATTCGCCGTACAGCCTGCCATTGCGATAATCAAATGAAGGAAAACCGCTCACTTCTTTTTCACTTCATCCTGAGATTGTTGCGATGACTGTGGAGGTTGTTCTTGTGGGAGGTAGAGAGGCCCTTTGAGGCCGCAGGCGCTGAGTAGCAAGACCAGCATGGAGACAGTGCAGAACGTACGCATGGGATGATACCGGAATGATGAATACGAAATACTAACATAAAGGTTAAGAACCTCTGAATACGTCCCTCAGGTTAGCCAGCAACGCGCTCCACGGAGGACTCTATTCAGAGGCTCCTGATCTTGATCTGGTAGTGTCAGGATCAATTTCTGGGAACGGTACAGCTCTGCCGATCGTGATGCTCGGTTTTCGACAGAATAGACATTAACGAACGTTCAAACCTCAAGCACTGTATTTCCTTTTCCTGCTCAACCAGCAGGAATGCATCATCAAATTCCGCGTGCAAAGCTTCGGGTTGATGTCGAAGAAGTCGGGGTTCGTTTTCTCTTGATTATTTCATTCCGCAGTTCACGGAATTGCTCCCGAATTTCATGCTCGATGAAAATCTTTCCCACTATTGGAGGAATCCAAACCTCTTGGATGGTATCGGTATGATAGATAACCCGAGTTTTCCCACCTTCATCGATCAGCTGCGTCGTACCTTCCATCTTGCGCATGTTGCCACTGATCATGTGCGACCGAATTTTATCGAAGGGGATCAACCGTATTTCCCGTGTTGACTCAAATGGAAAACTGATCGGGCCGTACGTTGCAGAGCCGCGCTGGAAAATTTTCAGCGTGTCTCCCGAAATACTGACTACTTTGCTCTCCTTCAGGTTGGAGACAAAATCAGCCATGTGTTCAAAGTCAGTCAGCACGACCCAGACCTCCTGCCGGGTGGCCGGAACAGCAAGGATTACGTCAACAATAACGTTTTCTCCCGCGATTTGCACCTTAACCTCAATATCCTTATCCTGCCGTGGATCTGCAAGTGCCGCCGCCATAAATAGCACCGATCCCATGAATAGCAAGAAGGAATTTTTTCTCATTGGCAGACAGAAGAGTGAGGCTCTCTCAGTTTTTCGTCTTCAAAAGAGTGAGTTTCATGCTACCAGTTTTTTATCTTGTTGAGTGATGAGCCAGTCGCCACGGAGCTACATCAGCGAATTGCAACCAAGTGTCGAATGCAACTGCTTCCGGTCGAAGAGCAGCTTTGATATTCTTTGTCCCTTCGCCCACTTACCCGAATGACCGCTATTGGCACCTAACTGGCATCCGATACAGACTGTCAGATCAAGTTGGAATTGCTACAAATTAAATGTTGTACAGGGACTGGTCAGGCAACATTCGGACCTTGCCATCATCCAAGCTTCTTCAGTTCCTTCCTGGCTGCCACATAATCCGGATAGACACGCTCCACCGTTTGCCAGAAGGCCGGCGAGTGATTCATCTCGATGAGGTGCGACAATT
The DNA here is from genome assembly GCA_046716045.1 of Nitrosospira sp. Taxonomy (GTDB): domain Bacteria; phylum Pseudomonadota; class Gammaproteobacteria; order Burkholderiales; family Nitrosomonadaceae; genus Nitrosospira. Next base: position 884 of record JBKJYB010000094.1, on the reverse strand, counting down.
CATGTGCCACTACATAGTCCACCAGATTGAGCGGCATTCGAATCAATCGCCAATTGAGATGGACAACGCCACGCACGTGGCAACTGCCCCACTGGGTTCTGGCACGCGATAGCCGCAACTGCGGCAGTGCAACACCGAGCCTATTCGCATACAGCGCAATTCTTTCGCTGAAACATATCAGTGCTTTGTTGCGATACCATTCCATCACAATTTTTTCGATTTGCCGGGCAGTTAGTACGGATGGCAACGGTAATTGCATCTGTCTATCCTCGAATCCAGTCTTCACCGTTGCCTGAGTCATTTGCATGACCCCGGTAGCGGTCGCCGCCAACCGCCAGGGTTCGCCCAGCAGTGGGAAAATTGCTCTTTCCTCCCACACCAGTTCGTCCGATTTTCTGGTTTTCCATTCATCGAGTTTCTCTACTACCCAATCAGCCTTGTTTCGCAATACTGATTCGACCCAGTGCAACGATTCTCTCGACGGAATGCGAACGGTTAAACCCCGACTGTCTATTTTCATGCCGATGGTTCTACGTTTGCAGCGTTTGAGCGTATAAGCGACTTCCTTGCCGTTCAAGCTGACACGGCGGATTTCTCCCGCGAGCGCTGTTTGCTTATCCTTCGGAGATTGGGATAACTTTGCTGTCGTCATATATTTCCTGATTCCTGTCGCCGATATGAATCATCTCCGCCTCGATCCAGGTCTCCACTCTGGTATTGAGATTGCCGAACTCCATTCCGGTGGGATCTATCGGCGCGCCGATGCTCACTGTAATTGTGCCGGGGTGTTTGATAAAAGCATTCCTGCCCCAGAATTCTCCCGCATTGTGTGCCACCGGGACCACCGGTGCGCCGGTATGTGTGGCGAGCCATGCGCCGCCAAT
>JBKJYB010000093.1:0-2566 GCA_046716045.1 Nitrosospira sp. | reverse complement strand
GACATCGGCAACGAAGCGCGCATGGCCACCGTTGGCAGCTATGCCATCCTTTTTCGTGTTAGCGGTGAGGTAGTGCGGATTGAGCGCGTGGCTTACGGCGGTCGTGACCTGTCCAGCGTTTACGACCCGCCGCGACCGGGCTAAAGTTGGCTATCATTGCCCATTCCCCGGAATTGTAAAATTAGATTGCAGGCTCCGTTTTCAGGGGTTTGCAATGCTGAAATCCGGAAAGGGGAGCTGCTACGGCACCCTAGCCCTGATCAAGTTCGTAATGGGGTCTGGGGAGCAGTGGAACAACCAACTGGCTTAGCCTCAGCCGAAATACCCGAAGGTGGTTGAGTGCCTGAATAAGGATAAAGACGCATTGCTGACCTTTTATGACTTTCCGGCGGAGCACTGGATTCATCTCCGTACCACCAATCCGGTTGAATCGACGTTTGCGACGGTGCGGGCCGTACACAACATTTGACTATAACTCCTGTGTCTGTCATTAGCCTGCCAACCAAAAAACCAACCAAAAATCCAACCAAAAAACCAATTATGCCTGGACTACCAGGGGATGCGATTTTCAACTACTGGGGTAAGGCCGACCCAGCCTACCCGCACGAACAAAAGTGGCATCCGCTCGCCTATCACAGTCTGGATGTGGCGGCGGTGGGTGTGGCTTATCTAGAGCAGTCTTCTTTGCTTAAATCCTGTTGTAGGTTACTGAACTGTCCTGAACAGGATTTTTTGTCATGGTCGGGTTTTTTGTTGGCGTTGCATGACTTGGGCAAATTTAGCGAGGCATTTCAAGCACAGCGGCCCGATTTAATTTTAGAGTTGCAGAAACGAGAACCGAAGCCGATCAAAATATACAGTGAACGCCATGACTCCTTGGGTTTCTGGTTATGGGATGAATATCTTGTAGACGAGGCGTTGTTTAGAATCGGCATTGACGATTCGCGCACTATCCAACGCAGCCTTAAGTGTTGGCTGTTAGCTGTAACGGGGCATCATGGTATGCCGCCGAAGCCAAGTGGCAATGCCGACAGTTTTTTTTTAAAGGAGGACAAGCAAACAGCCTTAGAGTTTGTGCAGGCAATGGCCGACTTGTTGCTTACAAAAGAAGCCAAGTGCCTTCCTGCCAATCAGAATTTTAAGATCGCCGGCGAAATGCTGTCGTGGTGGTTTGCAGGAGCCACGGTACTGGCAGACTGGCTCGGTTCAAATACCCAGTATTTTCCATATAAAAATCCATCAATGGATTTGGAAGAATACTGGGAATATACGAAAGGTCAGGCCACTATAGCATTAAACCATTCAGGCGTTTTGCCCTCGGCTATCGAAAAAGGGCAATCCTTCAAAGATTTATTTCAGAAGATTCAAGAGGCGTCTCCATTGCAACAATGGGCAGTATCAGTGGACATTCCGCAAGCGCCACAAATTTATTTGCTGGAGGATGTGACAGGATCCGGAAAAACCGAAGCCGCGATAATGTTGGCTTATCGCTTGATGGAACAGGGTTTGGCGGAAGGTTTTTTTATTGGCTTGCCAACTATGGCGACAGCAAATGCCATGTACAAGCGCGTGGCGGAAGTTTATCGAAAGCTTTTTGTCGGTAACGCTAATTTAGTGCTGGCTCACGGTCATAAAAAGTTGGTGGAAGAGTTCGCCGCTTTTATTTTACCTGTTGGGTTACCCGAACAGGATGCCGTCCAGATGGATGAAACCGCTTCGGCACGTTGTAGTGCATGGCTGGCTGACCATAGCAAACGGGCATTATTGGCCTCAGCCGGAATAGGAACGATAGACCAAGCCTTGCTAGCTGTTTTGCACAGCAGACACCAATCTCTCCGATTGTTGGGCTTGTTCAATAAAGTGTTGATTGTTGATGAGGTGCATGCCTGTGATGCCTATATGCAAGGCGTGCTGGAAGTATTGCTGGAGTTCCATGCGCGCACTGGAGGGCCTGCGATTTTGTTATCAGCCACATTGCCTAGCCGCATGAAACAAGCGTTGCTCAACGCTTATGCCAAAGGTCGTAATCGAGTCTCCGCACCGGCGTTGCATTCGAATGCCTACCCGCTGGCAACCCGTGTTCCCCACACGGGTGGGGATGAACCGAGCCTTTCAAGGAGCGCTTCAGTCCTCACTCAGTGCAAGTGGGTAACCGGCTTGAGGTCTATCGATAAAGATGCGCCCTGTCAGTACGGAACGGCTACAGTTTAATACTCATGCCATATTGGCGTCAGTCATTCCGTTCGCTCCGCTTCATCAAGCTTCACTGTGATCTGACCCCCTCCTGTGCGCCCGCAATAGCGCATAGGGAAATGTACCGAATAGCTGGGCCAGCGCGAGTCCATGCGTTTCGCCGAACGCATGCGTGCTGAAGGTTTCGCCCGTCAACGTGTTAGTCCAACTCTCGTGCATGCGTTCCGGTGGCAATTCGAGCCAGGTGTCGCCCCAAACGAGTTTGCCGACCGGGGTCCGGCCATGTTCCCCCATGAGCCCGCTAAGCAGACGCGGTACCACAACCAGCAGGGTTTCGTCCCCAAGATGCCGGGTGAAGGCGCATATCTGCTCT
>JBKJYB010000092.1:0-9819 GCA_046716045.1 Nitrosospira sp. | reverse complement strand
TCCGTATTCATAGCCGGTCTAGGAGGAGGTGGCTCAGCAGGTTGATGTCCCGGTTTGATCGCCCATTTAAAGTTTCCGTCTGCTGATTTGACTGGCCCTTTATCTGCAGCCAATGCTCCGGCCTGATCTATCTGCTGCGCTCTTTGTTGGATCACCGAAGGTTTCCCCGATGGCGTGCTGCGTTCCTCCGCGTGAATCAAACTTATAGGTAATGCACTGATTGCGGATGCAAGCGCGATTTTCCAATAAAATTTCATTCCTCTCTCCTGAATCGCCCTCCGTTGTGTGCGGTTAGGTACCGATATAATTTTTTTTGTCACCTCCAGTCGTATGGTGGGTGCATTTTTAGATTCCCAAGCGCTGGTTTTCTCGAAATAGTTCTCGTTTCACAGTATTGCATCCCTTCGACCAGACTCGTCGTTACGACCCACTCGGATTTTTTTTCGACACTCAATCTGCACAACTTTGCCGTCATGAATCACCACCTCGACCGAGCCATACTCGGTCGAGGCAATCGCACGCAGGATTTGTTGCTTGATATTAACGGGTATCCGTTTATCCTCAAGGTCTGGTGCAATCCCTTCTTTCAACCTAGCGATGCCGGTGATCGTAGTCATTTATTTCCCAAAAATGGGCAGTTCCCAGAGGAAGAAGGTTACTGGCTATGCTTTATAATTGAAACTAATATCATTTCATTTGCTTATCTGTTTTTTTCATAATGCCTCCGCCATGAGGGTTTTTGGGCGCGCCATTTCTTGGATCCAGGCAAGCTTCACGGTCATTCGTTGGTGTGCTGTCCAAATCGCATCCAATCTGAGAAAATGTGGATGACTTCGGGCCGCATGTTAACGATGTACCTTCGTTGCCCGATCCTTTATTTCTTAAGTAACGAGGATGGGGCAGTGGAAGTGGTATCCAGAAAAGAGCAACACAATATAAATAAGCTGCACAAACGGCTGAGGCGTCTTGTCGGCGCGGCTATTGCCGATTTCAATATGATCGAGGCGGGAGACCGGGTGATGGTGTGCCTCTCGGGGGGCAAGGATAGCTACGCGTTACTCGATATCCTGCGCAGTTTACAGGCCCACGCGCCAGTGCCGTTTGAATTGATTGCGGTGAATCTGGACCAGAAGCAACCCGGTTTCCCCGAGCATGTATTACCGGGATACCTTACCCGTATTGACATGCCTTTCCGCATTGTCGAACAAGACACCTATAGCGTGGTGAAACGCGTCATTGCGGAAGGTAAAACGACGTGCAGTCTCTGCTCACGCCTGCGCCGGGGGGTGTTGTACCGCGTTGCCAGCGAGCTGGGTGCGACTAAAATCGCGCTGGGGCATCATCGCGACGATATTCTTGAAACGCTGTTTCTCAATCTGTTTTACGGCGGCAAGCTGAAGACCATGCCGCCCAAGCTGGTGAGTGACGATGGCCGGCATATCGTGATTCGCCCACTCGCCTACTGTAAGGAGAAAGACCTGGCAACCTACGCCGAGATTGAGGATTTTCCAATCATTCCCTGTAATCTGTGCGGTTCCCAAAAAAATCTCCAGCGGCAGGCGGTGAAGGAAATGATGCAGTTGTGGGATAAGAAATTTCCCGGCAGGCTGGAGACGATGTTTACGGCCTTGCAGAACGTGCAGCCTTCACATTTGGCCGACCCTGCGCTCTACGATTTTCGCGGACTCAAAACGGGAAACGAACCTGTCGCCGATGGCGATAAGGCGTTTGATCAGGAAACATTCGAGCCCGCAGTGGCGGAAATTCTGAGTTTGAGCAAAGGCATAAATTCATAGTCCTTCAATATGACTGGCTGAAGTCTGGATCAGATCGTACGCTTTGGCGAGGTGCGCCGCAGCAGGCTGGGTGCGAGCAGTGAAGACATCACGTACGATCTCGCATCATCCCTGGGATTGGCTTCCACCGAAGGCGCTATCATCAGCACGGTTGAGCACGGTTCGCCGGCAGAAAAGGCGGGTGTAAAGCCACGTGACGTGGTAACAGGGGTCGATGGGCGCGTGGTGCATAATGCCCGCCGATTTACGCAACAAAGTAGGAATGAGGCCGACTGGAGAAGCAGCAGACCTCAGGTTGACGATGGTAATCCGCTAAACGACTCTTCGTGGAAAAAGCGCAAAGAATGGTCAGGGTTTGGGGTCCCGGCCTACGCGAGAGAATAGTGAGAATGTGAAAGGTAGAGGGTATTCGTCTGACGGAATCGTTCTTCTTATGCGGCGGGGGGAGCCATTGGCAAAATCAGCAAGCGGATTCTCGTGTAGGAGAAAAACAGAAAAAGTAGCAAGCCGGGGCAACGCTGCACCGTTCCGTTGCGTGTGATCGATTACCCGCTTAAATTGAGCTTAATATTGTCTGGACCGAGAGGCCCACTATAGTTCACTCACAGCGCTAAGCGCTTGGGCGCCGGACGCAGCGTGGTTTTCTTCGAGTTTCGAAGCCATTTGACGATGCAAAGCGGCCTCCTGTATGTTTGCCCTGACAGTCTGCTCGTAATTGCGTACTAACGCTTCAGTATGCGATTGCAGGTCTTGTGCCTGCCTGCCATAGAGATAGCTCTTATCCTCATAATGCTCCAGCAGTTCCTTTTTTTCCTTCAATTTTGCCTGCATCTGCGTAGCTGCATCTTCATAATATTTCGCTACCGCCTCATGGTCGCTCCGAGTAGTGGCATTCTGAGCGGCTGCGCGAATCTCAGGGGTGTCAACAGGCTGAACCGCAGTTGCGGAAGGGCTCAGCGAGGCCAGCAGGCCCACCATCGACAACACCGCAAAAATATTTCCTAATTTTGTTTTCATGATAGTAATGAACCCAAATGGAATGAAAGTAGCGTCATCCTAACTCAGTCAATACTGCGAGTATATTGGGGAAACCCTGGTTTTATACTAAGAGAAACTCTTAGCCCGGATGTTTCATAAATTCGCTTGATGATTGCGCAGGATCTTGTGTTGTAGGGAGATTTTGTGAAAAAGTGGTGTAGTTATTCGCACGCCCGACTGAACAAAATTTCCATACGAGACAAAAGACCAGCGAGGGCGCGCGAATTTATGAAACATCCGGGTTGGGAACGGAAGTGGCCCCGATGGCGTATTTTCTTGCCCAGGCTCGAATGCGGCCTGGATCGGTTGTGCCAATCCATGTATCGCATGTTCAGTGATTGAGTCATAGGCATACAAATACTCCCGCTCGTATTTCACCAATTTCCACAGGCGCTTGACGAACACATATTCCTCCAGGCCCCGCATTCGTCCATGCGGATCTACAGAAAATCGGATGCGGTGCGGTTGCGACTGTTGCGGCTCGGCTCTCACTCCGAGCCTGGTCTGTACTGTAGAGCTTGCCTAAACACCGCTTCAAGCATAACCCAATCCGATGCCGGCAATGTGTTTGACATATTACTTTAGCGGCGCCTCACCCGAAAATCGCGGCAAATAAGGTGCTTCAATTATCAATTCCCCATTCCGCAAGAATTTCCGCTCCCTGCGGTATAATCGGGTTTTATGGGCAGCGAAACCGAGCTTTATGCAGGAAAAATACCATCCCCAGGAAATCGAATCGGATGCCCAGCGGCATTGGGAGGCGAGTGCCGCCTTCAGCGCCGTTGAGATTCCTGGCAAACCGAAATATTACTGCCTGTCGATGTTTCCGTATCCGTCCGGCAAGCTGCACATGGGGCATGTGCGTAACTATACTATTGGCGATGTGCTGTCGCGCTACCGCCGTATGCAAGGTTACAACGTGTTGCAACCCATGGGATGGGACGCTTTCGGCCTGCCCGCCGAGAACGCGGCGATACAAAACAACGTGCCTCCCGCGCAGTGGACATACGATAACATCGCTTACATGCGTAAGCAGTTGCAGAGTCTGGGGCTGGCCATAGACTGGAGCCGCGAGCTCGCCACCTGCGCGCCGGACTATTACCGCTGGAATCAGTGGCTTTTTCTGCGAATGCTGGAAAAGGGATTGGCTTATAGAACGACTGGCACTGTCAACTGGGACCCCGTCGACCAGACCGTGCTTGCCAACGAGCAGGTAATAGATGGGTGCGGCTGGCGTACCGGGGCGCTGGTGGAAAAGCGGGAAATCCCGATGTATTACATGAAGATCACCGCATATGCCGACGAGCTGCTGGAGACATTGAGTGTCCTGCCTGGCTGGCCGGAACGGGTCAAGACCATGCAAGCCAACTGGATCGGCAAGAGTTTTGGCGTCGACGTTATCTTTCCCGCTGACACCCATTCCGGCATGCCGCAGGCGCTGAAAGTTTTTACTACCCGTGCCGACACGCTGCTTGGCGCAACCTACGTTGCTGTGGCGGCCGAGCATCTCGTTGCGCAATACGCGGCAAGAGGCAATCCAAAACTTGCCGAGTTTATTGAGGCGTGCAAGCACGGCGCTACCATGGAAGCTGAGCTCGCCGTCCAGGAAAAGAAAGGGATGAATACCGGGCTGTTTGTCATTCACCCGCTGACCGAGGCGAAGCTGCCGGTATGGATCGCTAATTATGTGCTGATGGGCTACGGTGAAGGGGCGGTAATGGCTGTTCCGGCCCACGACGAGCGCGATTTCGAGTTTGCGACAAAATATTCGTTGCGGATCAGGCCAGTGATCAAGCCGAGTGAAAGTAATCTGACAATCCCCCTCACACAGGCGTATGTAGAGCATGGTGTGACGTTTGATTCAGGCGAATTCTCCAGCCTTGAATTTCAGGCGGCGGTGGACGCAATAGCGGCAGCGTTGGAACAGAAGGGGCTGGGTGAAAAAAGTGTGCGCTATCGCCTGCGCGACTGGGGCATTTCACGCCAACGTTACTGGGGCTGCCCCATTCCTCTGATTTATTGTGATGCATGCGGCGTGATACCGGTTCCGGATGACCAGCTCCCCGTAGTGCTTCCAGAGGATCTTGTGCCGGATGGCGCGGGCAATCCGCTGGCAAAAACGCCATCATTTTATGAGTGCTCCTGCCCTCAATGCGGCAAGCCCGCACGGCGGGAAACGGATACCATGGATACTTTTGTGGATTCCTCCTGGTATTACATCCGCTATGCCTGTGCCGGCCAGGACACGACCATGACCGATGCAAGCGTGAATTACTGGCTGCCTGTGGATCAATATATCGGTGGCATCGAACACGCTATTTTGCATCTTCTCTATTCTCGCTTCTGGAGCAAAGTCATGCGGGATCTCGGGCTGGTAAAGTTCGACGAGCCGTTTGCCAATCTGCTGACGCAAGGCATGGTGCTGAACGAGATCTTGTTTCGCAAAACTGAAACCGGACGCGTCACCTATTTCAATCCGGAGGATGTGGATATTCAGACGGACGAGCAAGGCAGGCGCATCGGTGCGCTGCTGCGCGCGGATGGTCAGCCGGTAGAATCCGGTGGCATCGGTACCATGTCGAAATCCAGGAACAATGGTGTTGATCCGCAAAAACTGGTGGAACACTATGGCGCCGATACGGCGCGGCTGTTCATGATGTTCGCCAGTCCGCCGGAACAGACGCTTGAATGGGCGGATACCGGGATGGATGGCGCATTTCGTTTTCTGAAACGGTTGTGGAAACAAGTGTATGAGCATGTGCAGCAAGACGTGCCGGCGGCCGATCCAGCACAAGGTAAAGATGTTGACGGCGAACTCAAGGCGCTGCATTTTCAGTTGCATCAGACCATCGCCAAAGTGAGCGACGACCTGGGCAGGCGCCACACCTTTAACACTGCCATCGCTGCGGTGATGGAGTTAATGAACACTCTCGGAAAACTGGAGGATTCCAGCCCGGCAGCGCGCAGCCTGATACAGGAATCGCTGGAAAAAATCGTATTGCTGCTGTCGCCCATCGTTCCTCATATCTGCCATGCGCTGTGGCGTGAACTCAAACCGGGAACCGAACTCCTCGATCAACGGTGGCCGCAAGCCGATAGCACAGCTTTGGTGCAGGATGAAATTGAACTGGTGGTACAGGTTAACGGTAAACTACGCGGTCAGATATGTGTCGCCAAAGATACAAAGCGGGAAGTAATTGAACGTATGGCGCTGGAAAGCGGTCAGGTGCAGAAATTCATCGCTGGGAAGACAGTAAAGAAGGTGGTAGTGGTACCGGGCAGGTTGGTGAATATCGTTGTGTGAGAATATAGGATCCATACGTGAGGATTCAATCATGAAAAGAATCTTGTTGGTTGCATTGTGTTTCGTGCTTACCGCATGCGGCTTTCAGTTACGCGGCCAGGCATCGCTGCCGTTTAAAACTATCTATATTTCGTTTCCTGTAGGGCATCCTATTGGTACGGATATTAAACGCCTCGTTCAAGCCGGCACCACTACCCGCGTTGTTGATAAGCCGAAAGACGCGCAAGCCACGCTCGACATTATCAGTGTGGTGAATGACAAACAGATTATGTCGGTATCCGGGGGCGGAAGAGTGCGGGAGTTCGAATTGCGTTACCGGGTTTCTTTCCGCCTCTATGACGCCAAAGGAGTAGACCTCATCCCAACCAATGAGATTGCCCTGCGTCGCATTCTTCCATTTACAGATGCGCAGGTAGTTGCAAAAGAGGGGGAGGAGGCAATGCTCTACAGAGAAATGCAAGGCGACTCCGCGGACCAAATCCTGCGGCGATTGGAGGCAGTGAAAGTAGCACCGGCCAAATCATCCTGAATCCGGCACCTCCATCTAACTGCTGGATTCAGGATGATGTCTCAAAAATATCGGCATTCGGGTACCGTGATAGCTTAGCGCCATGCGAATTAACCCAGAGCAACTTTCCCGGCATCTTCAGAAACAGCTTGCGCCGCTCTACACGGTATTTGGCGACGAGCTGCTACTGGCCATTGAGGCTGCCGATTTAATTCGCACCAGGGCGCGTCAGGCAGCCTATATTGAGCTTGAGATTTTTACGATAGATCATCACTTCAATTGGGCTGACTTGCGGCAGAGCAGCAGTAGCCTCTCACTGTTCGGGGAACGACGTATAATGGATATACGTATTCCGTCCGGAAAACCAGGAATTCAAGGCAGCGCGGCGATAGAAGCATATTGCCGTTCACTACCGCCCGATACCGTCACGCTCGTCGCTCTGCCCAGAATTGACAAGCAGGGTTCGGCGTCAAAATGGTTCCAGGCGCTTGAAAAAACGGGGGTAATGATCCCGGTCTCTCCGGTGGAACGTGGCCGCTTGCCCGCGTGGATTGGTCAGCGGCTTGAAATGCAGGAGCAAAGCGCTGCGCCGGAGACGTTGCAATTTCTCGCCGACAAGGTGGAGGGCAACCTGCTCGCAGCCCACCAGGAACTCAAGAAACTCGCGCTGCTCTATCCGGCGGGCATGTTGTCTTTCAGCCAGGTGAAGGATGCGGTGCTGGATGTGGCGCGTTACGACGTTTTCAAGCTGTCAAATGCGATGATGGCGGCGGATACCGTCCGGTATACCCGGATATTGGAAGGCTTGCAGGGCGAGGGTACAGCGTTGCCGTTTATTGTCGCCACACTCGCGGGACAGATTCGCTCGCTGATTACCATTCTTAAAGGGCGGGATTCAGGCAAGCCACTCATGCAACTCATGAATCAAGCCAGGGTATGGGGAGATCAACAGAAAGTGGTGGAAAGCGCAGTCAGCCGCCTCAGTGCGAAGCAGTTGGTACAGGCCTTGTTGCATACCGCGAAAATAGACAGGATCAGCAAGGGCGCTGCGCAAGGTGACGCCTGGGATGAATTGTTGCAACTGGGGTTACGTTTTGCGGCCGGCAAGCGGTGACAGCATCCATTGTCATGCCAACCTATATCAGTCATGAGTGAGTTAATTCATTGTCTAAGCGGAAACGGGATATGGATATCATAGACATAAAAACTTACATGCAATCAATAGGGCGCGAAGCTCGAAGCGCGTCACGCCTGATCGCCAGAGCCGAAACCGCGGCCAAAAATCGGGCGCTCACCATGATGGCGAAGGCCATCAAACGCGATGAGCAGCAACTGTTGGCCGCGAACGCCAGGGACGTGGAAAGCGCGAAAGCCAGAGGGCTGGATGCGGCCCTGATTGACCGTTTAACACTTACCTCCAAAGGTATTGCCGGCATGGCGGAAGGGCTGTTGCAGATTGCCGCGCTGGCTGATCCGATTGGTGAAATCACCGATCTGAATTTCCGCCCCGCCGGCATACAGGTTGGAAAAATGCGCGTACCGCTTGGCGTGGTCGGTATCATTTACGAGGCGCGTCCTAACGTTACGGCGGATGCCGCGGGGTTATGCCTCAAGGCGGGTAATGCGGCGATACTGCGCGGTGGCTCGGAAGCGATCCATAGTAACCAGGCGATCGCGGCTTGCGTGAAGGAAGGATTGAAAGCCGCCGGGCTGCCTGAGACCGCGATTCAAGTGATCGAAACCACCGACAGGGCTGCCGTGGGAGAGCTTATTACCATGAAAGAGTTCGTCGACGTGATTGTGCCCCGCGGCGGCAAGGGGCTGATCGAGCGTATTTCCGATGAAGCGCGTATTCCTGTCATCAAGCATCTGCACGGCGTATGTCACGTTTATATAGACGCCGGAGCCGATCTGGATAAGGCCATCCGCGTTGCCGACAATGCCAAGACTCAGCGCTACGGTACCTGCAACACCATGGAGACGCTGCTGGTGCATGAAGACATTGCCAGGGAGGTGCTGCCTCCTCTGTGCAAAATCTATCTAGACAAGGGTGTGGAACTGCGCGGCGACGCGGCTTCACGCGCCATCGTCGCACAAATGAATGAAGCGACGGAAGAGGATTGGCACACCGAGTATCTCGCGCCGATTCTGAGCGTGCGAGTGGTAAGCGGACTGGATCAGGCCATCGAGCACATTGCTGTTTATGGCTCCCAGCATACCGATTCAATCATTACTGAGGACTATAGTCACGCCCGCCGTTTCCTGCGTGAGGTGGATTCCAGTTCGGTGATGGTGAACGCGTCCACCCGCTTCGCCGATGGGTTCGAATATGGCCTCGGTGCGGAAATCGGCATCTCCACCGACAAGATTCACGCTCGTGGTCCGGTGGGATTGGAAGGATTGACCAGTCAGAAATTCATTGTACTGGGCGACGGACACATCAGGCAATAAATATTTCCAACAAAGAGAGCTACGAGAGACTAAGAGAGCTCGGTTTCTTCCTTCTATAGAGTTTGTCATGACTCAGTTGATCCAAATTAAAATCCCTGATATCGGAGACTTCACGGATGTTCCCGTTATCGAACTGCTGGTGAAGCCGGGCGATACGGTGGAAAAGGAAACGTCGCTTATCACGCTGGATACCGACAAGGCGACAATGGAGATTCCCGCGCCTCAAGCGGGCGTTGTGAAGGAGATCAAGGTCAAGATCGGCGATAAAGTTTCGGAAGGGACGATTATACTTGTATTGGAAACAGCAGCTGAATCGGCTGAATCGGCTAAATCGGCTGAGCCAACTTCGCCGGCTGAGCCGATTGAAACGCCTGTTTCATCATCTGCGCCCGCTCCGGAAAACGGTGAGACGAGGCATGACTCACCCACCGGGGTTAGTTCAGCGCCTGTGCCGGGCGGTTCCTCTCCTGATGTTCCGCGTGGCGATATTCATGCCGACGTAGTGGTACTGGGCGCGGGGCCGGGTGGTTACACTGCCGCGTTCCGCGCCGCCGATCTCGGTAAGAAAGTGGTATTGATCGAGCGCTATCCCGCACTCGGCGGAGTATGCCTCAATGTCGGCTGCATCCCCTCCAAGGCGCTGTTGCACGTGGCGAAAGTCATCACCGAAGCGGAGGAAACGGAACGCCAGGGGATTGCTTTCGGCAAGCCCGCCATAGAAC
>JBKJYB010000091.1:0-5528 GCA_046716045.1 Nitrosospira sp. | reverse complement strand
GTCACGCCCTTGTTCATGGCGTTGTAAATGCCGTCGTCCGGCTCGCTAATCAGGAGCAACGGCGCCGCTGAGAAAGACTGGGCAATTTTTAGCGTGCTATCGGTAGAAGCACCATCGACGACAACCCACTCGTAGTCTTTGTAGCATTGCGTAGCCAGCGACGCCATTGCCTGGGGAAGAACTTTTTCACTGTTCCGGCAAACGGTAATAATCGAAAACTTCATACTGAAAATGCCTGTTAAATTGAATAACCGAAGTTCAAAAAAAAGACCGTTGCTTGTCTGCTACCCGTGCCGAAAGAGAACCCTGAGCCCCCAAGAAAGCCAGCGCGAGCACCATTGCTTTCTCAAGAATTGATTTCTTGGCGCATCAATTATGAACAATCTTCATGGCACAGTCTTTCGAGCAGCGTTCCAATCGGCATAACGTGCTGCGGTTTTTCCTGGCATGACGTGCTCATGGGCCCTCAACGTTGATTCAAGCCGCTTTTGGGGCAGAAAGCCAACGCAGGCTACTAGCGCCAGTAAATGGACGAAAAAATCAGACGTGATGGGAGCCGAGGAAGTAAAGGGAGCTTCGAGAAAACCTCTTAAGAGCATCAGACCTACGAGCGCGACAGATATCCCATCAGATAAGGGCGCAGCCCTCAAGGCGTAGATGACCAGCGTCGATGCGTAGAGAATTAGGCCCGCCAAGCCCAATAGGCCGGCGCTACTTAACGACTGCAGGACTTGGTTATGGGCGCTAGTGGCAGCCTTAAGACCTATCATGAATCGGTAGTAATCCCCCCAGATTGACGGTCCGTAGCCAAACCATGGGCTGGCTAAAAACTCATCCCAAGCTAGAAACCAAATTCGCATACGCCCAGTAAACGATGAGCCCCTGGCCAGATCTAGCTGATTGATCGATCTTTCGACGGCATCGGCGCTAAGCCAAGTTGAGAGAATCGCCGCAGAAAAGAAAAAACAAACGCAAGCCATGATACCGATAAGCAGGCGAGAACGTCCGCCAAGTCGGTCACGATACCGATAGACCGCCAGGAAAAGCCCTATCACTAGAGCGGCAGCAATCGTGGTTTTCGACTGTGACAGAACGAGTGAGGTTAATGCCAGAAACCAGGAAAAAAGATTGATCCACCGCGAATCGAAGGGAAAGCGCCAGAGGCAGACCATAAACGCGACTGCCAGGGGTCCCAACGTATTGGCGTGCGTTGCCAAACCATAGTAGCGAATCGGGATGCCGAGTATACCACCGGCGTATCCTCTGTCGATAACTACCGTCGGTATTAGTACCGCGGCAACGGCGCTGCAGACGAGAAAAAACAGCAGGGTTGATCGTACGATGAGAAAGCATCGTTCCGGTTGGCTTTGAGCAACAAGGAATACGCTGAAATAAAGCAAGGGAGCATACAGCACTTTATGTTGGAAAGATGGATAGGCGCCAAAGATCCCATTGAGAATCTCATTGGTTAAACAGAAGGCCACGAATGCCCACAAAAGCCCCCAGCTATGAATCCACGTCCATTCACGACGCATAATGAAGCGGATCAACCGCTCGGCACACAGTAAAATAATACCTACTGTAATCAGTCTGTTGAACCAGAATGAGGAGCCGATATCCTCAAACGAGGCTTCGCTTTTCCCCATACCGGCGGAGATAAAACGGCCGGTTGCGATTGGCGACGCCATGAGTGCTGCGACGATTCCGAAGAAAAGCAGAGGAAGAGGCTCTTTACGAATATGGGTTCCAGCGTGCAACATGAACCCAAGCCCAAGCGTAAATGCCACCGCCAAAGCCAAAGCAATGCCGAGGTAAATTGAAAACCCGAAGATCTGTTCGATCATTTTTTTCGTTCTCTTAATAAGCACCTGACCACGGGCATGGCCCAACGCGGCAATCGATCGCCTAATTGTGCAATATAAGAACCTAATGATTCGTCCACAAGCACAGGGGCAAGAAGAAGTAAACTTATCAGGTATGCACCTACCCCAGCCCCCAGCATAAGAAAAAGCTGCATTGGCGCATTCATGTCGAAGGCGCCTATGCTTATCTTTAGCAAGATCGAGATAACCGCCATGATCAGAGTGAGTACAATTCCACCTCGTATCGCCCGAAAAATCGACGACAGGGAGATCCGCATAACGTTCCCAACCACAAGAACCATGACTATACAACGCAACGCAAGCAACGACGCGGCTACGATGGCCACCGTCTCAGGTGACGAATTTGCTACCGCGTAGAGCACAGTCAACCATATACCCACCATAGGAAGCTGCAACCATAATTCCAGCTTTGTGTGCCCCGAATTCCAGAGAATTGGAGTTGAGATGCCCCATATCAGCAGGAAAGGCATGACCAACGCGAAAGGGGGCAGAAATTGAGCAGCCGCAACCCACGCAGCCCCGTAAATGGCGGTTATGACGACCTCGCTCCCTATTCCGATAATAACAAATAATGGGAAGCTTACCAGGGTAATGAGTGAGAGCAAGCGCAGAAAAACTTCACGCAACGCTTCATGGTTATCTTGCAGTCTGGCGCACGCGGAAAAGACTACCGATGAAAGATTTACGTATAGGGCGGAGGCCGGCGAGTTTACTAAATTGAATGCTGTAGTGTATAGGCCAACCGTGTAGGCTGGGAACATTCGACCCACCAATATTTTGTCTGCCCCGTTCAACACCCAGTTGACAAGATTGGTTCCTAGAACTGTCAAACCGTAACTAAGCATTTGTCCACCGCCGGTGATCCAGAATCTGAAGGTGAGTGGATGCCGGACCTGCCAATATAAAATAACGAGATTGGTGCCCGATTGAATAAGCCAGGAAACCACGAGTGAAGCGCCACCATATCCGGCAACCGCCAGAGGGATGCCAACACAGACATACCCTAGAAAGTAACTGAACAACTGCGCGATCTGCAACGATTTGTAATTAAGTGCTTTTTTTAATAAGTTGATTGAAATTGCGGTTACGGAATTGATCAGAACGACCAGGGAGAGCCAGCGAAATATGAACTCCGCCTCAGGCTTGGCAAAAAAAGCTGCAAGTGTGCCGGCGCTAAAGAAAATAGCGCCCGAGACCAAGAGCCCCAGAAAGCACTGCCAAGTCCACACGAAACGTATATCATCCGCACTAACCGATTTCTTCTGGATTAAGCCATACGCTAGACCAATATCAGAGAAATATGTACTAACTCCAACCACGATCACCCCGAGGGCGAAAAGCCCATACTCAGCAGGTCCCAGGATGCGCGCCAGTACAACTTGAACCGCTAATTGGAGGATCATCCTCGCGATGGAACCGCCGGTACCCCAAAATAACGCCGTCAGGCTTTGGGCACCCAGATTTTTCATCGGCGGGGTCCGACAACCGGTTTGCGACTCACTCGGCGGAAACGAGCGTGTCGGTAAAACCGGCATACGCAATGGCAAGGCCCTTGGCCAATGGTGTGCGAGCACGCCAGCCTATGCTATTGAGGCGCGTAGTATCCATCAGCTTTCTTGGGGTTCCATCGGGTTTACTGGTATCGAAAACCAGATCCCCCTTAAACCCGACAACTTCGCTTATCATTACTGCCAGATCGCGAATGGTAATGTCCTCGCCCACGCCAATATTTACGATCGGCGGTTCGAAACAACCTGTTTGCGATTCGTCACTACCGAGCAGACTGGAAAATTTCTCGTCCGGGAGATCCATCAGATGGATACAGGCATCCGCCATATCTTCACTGTACATGAACTCACGTTTGGGCATACCCGTTCCCCAAACCGTAACAGTTGAACTGTGGCGGATCTTGGCCTCGTGGCATTTGCGGATGAGCGCAGGAATGACGTGTGAATTTTCCGAGTGATAGTTATCGCCAGGACCGTAGAGATTGGTTGGCATTGCCGCCAGATACTGCGTGCCGTATTGACGATTGTAGCTCCAGCACATTTCCACCCCCGCAATCTTGGCTAGCGCATAAGGCCGGTTAGTCGCTTCCAGCGGACCCGTGAGAAGATGTTCTTCCTTCATGGGCTGTGGGGCGCACTTGGGGTAGATGCAACTGGAACCTAGAAACATCAATCTTTGAACGTCGTTGCGGTAAGCCTCGTGAATTATGTTAGCCTGGATTGCGAGGTTGTCACGAATGAATTCGGCGGGGTAGACATTGTTCGCATGAATGCCACCCACCTTTGCGGCAGCCAAAAAGACATAGTTGGGCTTTTCACCGGCAAGGAAACCTGCTGTGCTCCTCTGGTCGGTTAGGTCCAGTTCGGCGTGGGTCCGAGTTATAAGATTTCTGTAACCCTTCTGTTTGAGATTCAGCATGATAGCGGAACCCACAAGACCGCGATGACCAGCTATATAGATTTTGTCATTTTTGTCCATTGGTCGCCTATTCGTGATAGTCGTAGGCGCAAAACCCGTGTTTCTTGACGAGTTCATCTCGTTCCGCGCTCTTGAGGTCCTCTCGAACCATTTCACTAACAAGTTCTCTGAAGGTGGTCTTTGGTGTCCAACCGAGCTTTTTCCTGGCCTTGGTTGGATCACCGAGCAGGGTCTCGACCTCGGTCGGGCGAAAATAACGTGGATCGACGCGGATACCGATTCTCGGTTGGGAAGTTGTGTGAACCGGCTCGATCATCCCTACTTCATCGACGCCGTGACCGTTCCAGCTAATGCATATGCCAAGCTCTTCCGCGGCTACATTGACGAAATCGCGCACGCTGTACTGAACACCGGTAGCGATAACAAAGTCCTCGGCCTGGTCCTGTTGAAGCATTAGCCACTGCATCTCAACATAATCGCGGGCGTGGCCCCAGTCGCGCAGCGCGTCCAAATTGCCAAGGTAGAGGCAGTCCTGCAAGCCCAGCTTGATACGAGCGAGCGCCCGGGTGATCTTGCGTGTGACGAAAGTCTCGCCGCGAATAGGGCTCTCGTGGTTGAAGAGAATGCCATTACATGCGTATAGACCGTAGGCTTCTCGGTAGTTGACTGTGATCCAGTAGCCATAGAGCTTTGCCACTGCATAGGGACTGCGCGGATAGAATGGCGTGGTTTCCTTCTGAGGAACTTCCTGCACAAGCCCGTAGAGTTCGGAGGTGCTGGCTTGATAGAAGCGAGTTTTTCTCTCAAAACCAAGGATACGGATGGCTTCCAGAATACGCAGCGCGCCAATGCCATCAGCATTGGCGGTGTATTCGGGGGTATCGAAGCTGACCGCAACGTGGCTCATGGCAGCGAGGTTGTAAATTTCGTCAGGCTGCACCTGCTGAATGATGCGGATCAGATTGGTCGAATCAGTCAAATCGCCATAGTGAAGAACAAAGTTGCGTTGTGAAACGTGTGGATCCTGATAAAGATGATCAATGCGGTCGGTATTGAACAGCGAGGAGCGGCGCTTGATCCCGTGAACAATATAGCCCTTCTTGAGCAGATATTCGGCAAGGTAAGCACCATCTTGACCGGAGATGCCGGTTATAAGTGCGATTTTCTTTGCGGGCTCGGTCGAGTTAGAGATTGCCATTTAACTTTTGCCTGTATTTG
>JBKJYB010000090.1:0-2742 GCA_046716045.1 Nitrosospira sp. | reverse complement strand
TGGTCGGCAATTTTGGCATGGCGGGTCGAAAAGAGTTTTTGCTCGGTAACATACCGAACCGCATCAGTCACAGTGCCCACTGCACCGTGATTATTGTAAACACCGCGCACTCTACCGGTGAGCATGCATCGGACTCGGTGCGAGCTCACCTATCCAAGGGTGAAGCCCCGCCTTTTGAGCCTCGACTGGTAGCGCGTGCTACGCATATCGCAGCCGTGATGGCGAAACATGGCCTCACAAAGCTGTTCGGCCAATCCAACGAACCGGATATGTCCATCCGCCGTCAGCAGGCCAAACGCTTACGTGCCGCCCTGGAAGAGCTGGGCCCGATATTCTCGAAACTCGGGCAAGTGTTGTCAACCCGCCCGGATCTCCTTCCAGTCGAATACATTGAGGAGCTTGCCCTGTTGCAGTCCCGCGTGCCGCCAATGACTGAGAGCGAGGTCGTCCGGGTTTCTGAACAGGAATTGGGAGTCCCGTGGGAGGATGTATTCAAGTCGATCGACCCGAAGCCCCTCGCTGCCGGCACAATCGCTCAGGTCCATCGTGCGACACTCGAAAGCGGTGATCGGGTCGTAGTCAAGGTTCAGCGACCCACCGCTCGTGCTGATATCGAACAGGATCTCGCCCTGCTCGAGGTGTTTGCGGAGAAAGTCAGAAAGCGTCCTGCGCTCAATCAGGTGATCGATATGGAGGCCGTGTTCAAACACCTCTCCACCTCGCTCCATCGTGAACTCGACTTCCGTCAGGAGGCCGACAACATCGGGCGGATGCAGGCGGTGCTCGCAGACTATGATCGCCTTGCCGTACCCAGCGTACACCGGGATCTGTCCACGTCCCGATTATTGGTGATGGAAGAGATCCAGGGCATACCGATCAGGCAGGCGCCGGCTGGTCCAGAGCGCATCCAGGCCGCTCGTCAACTGTTGGAGAGCTACTACAAACAGATCATCGTCGATGGCTTCTTCCATGCCGATCCCCACCCAGGCAATCTGATGTGGTGGAAGGACCGCATCTATTTTCTCGATTTCGGAATGGTCGGCGCGGTAGGAGCCGACCTCCGTGAGCATCTCTTGTTAATGTTGATGGCTCTGTGGCAGGAAGATGCTGGGTTTCTCACCGATGTCACATTGATGATGACGAGCGCCGTCAATAGCAGCGATCTCGATGTGGCCCGATTCCAGAGCGAGATCGGGGAAGTGATGGCAAAATATCGCACTGCCTCGCTTGCCGAGATGCAGATCGGGCCGCTTCTGCAAGAAATGAGCGCGGTCTCGTTACGGCACGGGGTACCGCTACCGGCTTCGCTCACGCTCGCCACCAAGGCACTCGCGCAGGTACAGCTGGCGACTGCCGAGCTCGATCCAGCACTCGATCCTTACGACGTAGCAGGCAAGTACTTGATGCGCTTGATGGTCAAACGCATGGGTACCGCGCTCAATCCAAAGACATTGGTGTATCAATCGCAGAAGTTGAAAGTACGGGCCCTGCGCGTGGTCGAGGCGGTCGAAAACCTCGTCGGTGTCCGCCCTGGCGGTCCAAAGCTTGTGGTGAACTTCCGGGCCAATTCGCTGGAGGATATAGTGCGCCACACGGGACGACGGCTGGCGCTCGGCCTGACCGCTGCGGCAAGTGTCCTGGCCAGCGGACTCACGGCCACGTCGACGGTTGTTGCCGAGTGGGTACCGATAACATTCGGGGTCGTCGCAGGTCTGCTGACCCTTGGCCTGGTTATCGATCTGCTGCGAGGGCGTTGAAGATAAAAATGGTTTACGATGCAGGGTTGTTCAGCGCCGAAGATTTTTTGCCACTGCGCTTGATCGAACGCAACACGGCTTTCTCGATCAGGTAGGCGATGATCATCATTGCCATACCTACCAGCCGGCGTTCCATTTTTCGAGTGAAAGACCCTTTAGGGATCGTATTCGTGGAAGCGTTGTTCATCATAGGTCTATTATCGATTAAAGGATTACGATCCGCAACGAGTAACTTCTTACGCTTAACGCAGTTAATCCTACCATGACGGGCCGGAATATCCACCATCGACGTTGTCCAGGATGAATGATCGTATATCAGCATGGCTGGATAGCCTTGGTCTCGGTATATATCGCGAGTCGTTTCAGCACAATGCGATCACTTGGGATGTCCTACCCGAGCTGAATGAGGGCGATCTGGAGGCGCTGGGTGTCTTACTGGGACACCGGAAAAAACTCTTGCGCGCGATCGCTCAATTGTCACAGAGCGCTGAAGTTATGGGCCCGGGGTCTATACCCGTTGGCGTCATTCCGGAAGAGCAGCCATTCCCTCCCGAACGAGATCAAGCAGAACGTCGCCAGTTGACGGTGATGTTTTGTGATCTTGTGGATTCGACAGCACTGTCTAGCCGGTTGGACCCTGAAGATCTCCAGGATGTGATCCGACGGTTTTTAGACGCCTGTAGCCAAGCGATTGGTCGGCTCAATGGCTATATCGCAAAATACATGGGGGATGGGATGTTGGTCTATTTTGGGTACCCCCGGCCCACGAAAACGATGCGGAACGAGCAGTACATGCCGGACTGGCTATTCTGGATACAGTGAGGGCGCTTAATCTGGACAATCCCCATCCACAGTTTGGTATTGCTGCACGAATCGGGATCGCTACCGGTCAAGTCATAGTCGGCGAACTGATGGGGCAGGACACTGCCAAGGAACGGTCAGTGTTCGGTGAAACCCCAAATCTCGCCGCCCGCCTCCAAGCACT
>JBKJYB010000089.1:0-3378 GCA_046716045.1 Nitrosospira sp. | reverse complement strand
CGCGGCGAAAATCGTTGGGAAAGGCGTTGCCCGTTTCACGCAGCACAGCCAGCTTGGCGCGACGCTCCTCAACGAGTTTCGTCTCCGCCTCCACTCTGCCGGGTGACTCATCCAGGCCTTTCTCCGAAATACCATTCGTCCCCATCAGGCCTCCTATATGCCTTGCTTTAAACTTGCTTCGATGAAATCTTCCAATCCGCCGTCGAGCACCGCCTGGGTATTGCCGCTTTCAACGCCGGTACGCAAATCCTTGATGCGTGACTGGTCCAGTACGTAGGAGCGGATCTGGTGTCCCCAGCCGATATCGGTTTTGCTGTCTTCTATCGCCTGCTTCTCGTCATTGCGTTTGCGCAATTCCGCTTCGTACAGTCGCGATTTCAGCATTGCCATCGCGTCTGCGCGATTGCGGTGCTGCGAACGGCCACTCTGGCATTGCACCACGATACCTGTGGGATTGTGGGTGATGCGGATAGCCGAGTCCGTTTTGTTGATGTGCTGCCCCCCCGCGCCGGATGCGCGAAAAGTGTCGACGCGTAAATCCGCCGGGTTGATTTCTATTTCGATGGTCTCATCCACTTCTGGATAGACAAACACGCTGGCAAAGGAGGTATGGCGACGATTGCCGGAATCGAACGGGGATTTCCGCACCAGCCGGTGCACGCCGGTCTCGGTGCGGAGATAGCCATAAGCATAATCGCCTGATATTTTGATACTTACGCTCTTGATGCCCGCAACCTCGCCGGGCGATTCTTCCATCACTTCCAAGACATAGCCACGCCGTTCGCAATAGCGCAGATACATGCGTTCCAGCATCGCCGCCCAGTCCTGTGCTTCAGTGCCGCCTGAACCGGCCTGGATATCCACGAAGCAATTATTGGGGTCCATCGGATTGGAAAACATGCGGCGGAATTCCATTTCCGCCAGAGTCTTTTCCAATTGCACGATATCGCTGTCGATACTACGCAGCGTGGCATCGTCATCCTCCTCTTTTGCCATCTGGAACAAGTCCCGAGCGTCATGTAATTGTCGCCCGACTGTTTCCAGGGTGATGACAATATCTTCCAGCATTTTTTTTTCGCGACCCAATTCCTGAGCGCGTTTATTGTCGTCCCAGATGGCGGGGTCTTCTGTCAGCCGGGTAAGTTCATTCAGACGCGTTTGCTTGGTATCGAAGTCAAAGATACCTCCGCAATTCTGTCGCCCGGTTGTCGAGATCGGCGAGTTGATAGAACATGGCGTTAAGTTGTTCCGCTTCCATGGGAGAGAGCCGTTTCAAAAAAAGAATGAATTATACAGTAAGGGGGGAGGGTATTTGCCGCCGGGCTTGAGTTATAAAGGAGACAGCGGAAACACCTGATGATAAAAAAATGGCAGCGCAATTGTCAAGTGAACGACAGGCGGCGCCCGAGTATCGGCGCGGTTATCTTGACAGTTGCTCCGGAATCTCCGTAGGTGTCAGGAGCTAAGCGCTTTTGCATGAAAACGCAGGTGGTTTTCAATAAATGTACTGATAAAAAAATAACTGTGATCGTAACCCGCACGCATGGTGATCTGCGCGGGATAATTGACTGTATTACAGGCGGCGATAAGGCGCTCGGTTTTCAGTTGCTCGGTCAGGAATTCATCCGCGTCACCCTGGTCGACCATCATTGGCAGGTGTTCCGATGCGTGTGAAGCCTCAATCAGCAATGATGCATCATAACCCCACCAGTTCTTTATATCATCGCCCAGGTAGTGGCTGAAGGCTTTTTTGCCCCAAGGACTGGTAGTCGGATTGGCGATAGGTGAGAAGGCGGATACCGATTGATAGCGCTGGGGGTTACGCAAGGCAATGACCAGCGCGCCATGCCCGCCCATGGAATGTCCGCAAATCGATCGCCGGCCGTTTACCGGAAAATGCTGCTCAATCAGGGCTGGCAACTCGTCGGCCACATAGTCATACATCCGGTAATGATGACTCCAGGGCGCCTGGGTCGCATTCACGTAAAAACCAGCGCCTAATCCCAAATCATGGGCAGCATCCAGTGCGTTTGCAACGCCGTCTCCCCGCGGGCTGGTATCTGGAATAACTAGTGCGATGCCAAGTTCTGCCGCAACGCGTTGAGCACCGGCTTTGATGGTGAAGTTTTCATCGGTACACGTCAATCCCGATAACCAATAAATCGCCGGTACTTTCTCATTATTGCTTATTTCGCGCGGGAGAAAAATGGAAAAATTCATTTCGCAATTCAGTGATTCTGAACGGTGTCTGTAGCGCTTTTGTGATCCATCGAATAAACGGTGGGATGAGAGGAGCTTCAATTCCGGCATATTATGAATCCTCCAATACTTAGTTCAGTCGGGGAAACTTCGGGCACGTGCTCGATTTTGCCAGCACGGCGCGACGTGGCTTTGCGGGATGAGCCACGTGCGTGCTGATGGTTTATTTGTTGAAATGAATAACCGTGCGAATGGATTTTCCCTCGTGCATCAGGTCAAATGCTGTATTGATATCGTCGAGCCCCATGGTGTGAGTAATGAAAGTGTCGAGCTCAAATTCTCCATCAAGATAGCGCTGCACGTAGCCTGGAAGTTCAGTGCGGCCCTTTACTCCGCCAAACGCCGAGCCACGCCACACACGTCCTGTTACCAGTTGAAATGGACGGGTACAGATTTCCTCACCTGCACCGGCAACGCCGATTATCACCGACTCCCCCCAACCTTTATGGCAGCATTCCAGTGCGGAACGCATGACTTTGACGTTACCGATACATTCGAAGGAAAAATCCACGCCACCACCAGTCATTTCGATAATGACATCTTGAATCGGCCTGGCGTAATCCTTGGGATTCATTACATCGGTGGCACCCAGTTGACGTGCTACCTGAAATTTTTCCGGATTGACATCGATCGCGATAATGCGCCCGGCTTTAGCCATTACTGCCCCTATTATCACAGCCAAACCAATACCGCCAAGCCCAAAAACCGCTACGGTATCACCTTCCTTCACTTTCGCGGTTTTAGCAACGGCACCCAGGCCTGTCGTTACACCGCATCCGAGCAGACAGATCTTTTCCAGGGGTGCCTTCTTGTTGATTTTTGCCAGTGAAATCTCGGGTATCACCGTATATTCGGAGAAGGTTGAACTGCCCATATAGTGATAGATGGGTTTTCCATTCTTAAAAAAACGCGTGGGGCCGTCGGGCATCAGCCCTTGCCCCTGCGTAGCACGTATCGCCTGACACAGATTGGTCTTGCCTGATTTGCAGAATTTGCACTTGCCGCATTCGGGAGTGTAGAGCGGGATAACATGGTCGCCCACGGCAACGCTGGTTACGCCTTCACCCAAAGCCTCAACGATGCCTCCACCCTCATGACCGAGGATAGCGGGAAACTTGC
>JBKJYB010000088.1:0-2733 GCA_046716045.1 Nitrosospira sp. | reverse complement strand
CTCGAGAATCTGGGGACCTTCTTTCATATAGTCGCGACCTTCGTTGCGCGCCAGTATCATCGCTTCCAGCGCAACACGGTTGGCAACTGCGCCGGCTTGTATGCCCATCGGATGACCGATGGTGCCGCCGCCAAACTGCAGTATCACATCTTCGCCGAGATAATGCAGCAACTGGTGCATCTGGCCGGCGTGAATGCCGCCCGAAGCAACCGGCATAACCTTGTTCAGCGAAGCCCAGTCTTGTTCGAAGAACAGGCCGCGTTCGAGATTTTGCGGAGTATGTGTGTCGAGCAGGGTATCGTAGAAGCCCTTGATCATGAGCGGGTCGCCCTCGAGCTTGCCAACGACCGTGCCGGCGTGAATGTGATCCACACCCGCCATCCGCATCCACTTGCATATCACGCGAAAGTTCATACCGTGATTTTTTTGGCGCGAGTAGGTCGAGTTGCCGGCGCGGTGCAGGTGCAGAATCATGTCGTTCTTGCGCGCCCATTTGGCCATGGACTGAATCGCGGTGTAGCCAATTACCAGGTCAATCATGACAATGACCGAACCCAGCGACTTGGCGAATTCGGCGCGCTCGTACATTTCTTCCATGGTACCCGCGGTGACATTCAAGTAGTGGCCCTTGACTTCGCCAGTGGCGGCAGAAGCCTTGTTAACCGCTTCCATACAGTAGAGAAAACGGTCGCGCCAGTGCATGAAGGGCTGCGAATTGATGTTTTCGTCGTCTTTCATGAAGTCGAGACCACCCTTGAGGCCTTCGTACACCACGCGTCCGTAATTGCGGCCGGAGAGCCCCAGTTTCGGTTTAGTGGTGGCGCCCAGCAACGGCCGGCCAAACTTGTCGAGGCGTTCACGCTCCACCACAACACCGGTGGCGGGGCCTTGAAAAGTTTTCAGGTAGGCGACCGGGATGCGCATATCCTCCAAGCGGAGCGCTTTCACGGCTTTGAAACCAAATACGTTACCGATAATTGAGGCGGTCAGGTTGGCGATGGAACCTCCCTCGAACAAGTCCATATCATAGGCGATATAGGCGAAATACTGGGCTTCGTTCTTGGTTCCGGGACCGGTATTGGGCACCAGTTCAGAACGATAGGCCTTGGCGCGGTAGAGGTCGCAGGCGGTCAGCCGGTCAGTCCATACCACGGTCCAGGTTGCGGTGGAAGATTCGCCGGCGACAGCAGCGGCAGCTTCCTCGTGATCCACTCCCTCCTGGGGTGTGATACGGAACAAGGCAATGACGTCCGTATCCTTGGGTACATAATCGGAATCCCAGTAACCCATTTTCTTATAAGGCAATACACCTGATTTATAGCGTTCCTTGCCTTTTAGTTCTTCACTCATATTAATTCTCCTCGTGAGGTAAATAAAGATGCTACGTATGAATTGTAATCGTAATTACCATAAACAACAGTCACGTGTTTTGATTGTTATGATAATATTTTGCTTATAGTGACCCAAAGCCCAAGCCTATACAAGCAGGAATAGATTATGCTGCATCTCACTCTGCGGCAATTAAAAGTTTTCGAATCGGTAGCCCGCAACCTGAGTTTCTCTCGCGCCGCCGAAGAGCTCTATCTGACCCAGCCCGCCGTCTCGATGCAAATCAAACAGTTGGAAGAGAATATCGGACTGCCGCTATTTGAACAGATGGGTAAAAAAATCTATCTGACCGATGGCGGACGTGAACTTTATTATTATAGTCGGGCAATCTCTCAGCAACTGGCCGATATGGAACTTGCCCTGGATGAGTTGAAAGGTCTCGAACGGGGCAAACTCAATATATCGGTGGTGAGTACGGCCAATTACTTCGCCCCACACTTGCTGGCCAAGTTTTGTCAGCGATATAGCGGCATTACCGTCAGTCTTAACGTATCGAATCGGGAAATAGTGTTAAAACAGTTGTCGGACAACGTCATCGATCTTGCCATTATGGGACAGCCCCCGGAAGGTCTGGACATCGCCACTGAATCTTTCATGGAAAACCCGCTCGTGGTCATTGCTCCATCGAATCATCCCTTATGCAAGCTTCATCGGATTCCCGTGAAAAGGCTGGAGCAGGAAACGTTCCTGGTGCGCGAACCTGGCTCCGGAACGCGCGGAGCAATGGAGCGTTTTTTTGCAGCGCATCATATTTCCATCAACAGGGGCATGGAGACGGATACCAACGAGGCGATCAAACAAGCGGTCCAGGCGGGAATGGGATTAGGAATCATGTCACAGCATACAGCCGAGCTGGAGTTGGAAACCAAGCGCCTGAAAATTCTCGATGTGCAGGATTTTCCCATCATGCGCCACTGGCACGTCGTGCACCGAAAAAATAAGCGTCTTTCAAGCGTAGCGCAAGCATTCAGAAAATTCCTTCTAAAAGAAGCGCCGGGGCTGATGCCAGTGGTACCGGAGCAACACAGTAAGAATTGCTGAGTATGAAATTTCTACTTTGGGCCCACCTGTTTCTGGTCGGAAATATGCATGAGGCGGCATCGCTCATACCGTTGACCATCCCGGCCAGCGCCCGGTAGCGTTGAATGACAGATGCCGGTGTTGATGCACCAGAAAATTCGGCATCGAGCAAAAGCTGCGGGATAACAAAGAGTAGGGGGCTAATTCAGAGTTGCTCTTTTTCGGAAGAGGAGTCGTTAGCTGTCACCTGTCGGGTTTCAGCCGCTGGACGTTTGTCTCGCCGAGCGATTTTTCCAATAACCGCAAAAAAGAACGGTACAAAAA
>JBKJYB010000087.1:0-14177 GCA_046716045.1 Nitrosospira sp. | reverse complement strand
ATTCACCGCGCATATCCATGCGCCATTTCTTTCCGCCCGGCATTCAATGGCTAACATCTCACCCTTTTCTGAAGAGCATCTCTAAAAATTCAGCCTCAGCCTTCCTGGCAGGCCCATCCGCCCGCTTACCTGGATTCATTCGCCTGCTTGATCAGCCGTCCGATTGACAACGCAGCTGCCCGCAATTGCCTGCAGTGGCCCACAGTTGCTATAAGCGGCGGCGCAAACAACACCTCGCCGCGCAAGGCCGACAGGGAAACGTTTCTCATTTGGCGACCGAGGAGCAACAATGCATTGCGGCAAAATTCGAATTTTTAGAGATGCCCTAAAGAGCGAAGGCCCGGCAACTATACAGCTTTAACATATACCTGTCCATGCTGAGTCAAATCTAAAAGATGGCCTCCATGGGGTAATATTCCTCATATATTACTGAGGTTTCCAAAAAACGGATGAGCATGAACTGTGCCGGGTTTATACGGATGATCAACGCTCTATAAGAACCAGAGTTCGGAGCGGTTTTGTAGGATTGAAATGAGACGGGGTTAGACGTTGACGCCATAAAACACCGCCAGTTTATTTGGCGTGTAATGGCGTCAGGGAGAGACAGGAAAATTGTATCGGCATGCAAGCTGAGCGAGATTGCTTTATGCCGACAGCGACAAAGGACGCTCGAAATCAAGTGAGCAGAAACGGATAATATCGTTCCTCGTTAACTGAAAAGTGTCAGTGACATACTTGCGCCGGGGTTGCTAAAGTTTCGCGAAGCTCGGCTGTTTGCGGATTTCCGGGCATACACTGCTTCCTATTCGTGGTTAGTTTGGTATACAATCCGCGATTATATTGTTAACGCAAAGAATGCTCGACGTACGATTAATTTGCGGATTTGAAACCGGAGATATTATGAATAGAATGTTTGAGCGGGCTGTGAGATTGGCATGCACTATGTTGGTGGCACTGGTAGCGGTGCCAGTTCATGCGCAACTCATGCTCGCTCATGAAGGTCACCATTCAGGAGACTGCGCCATCAAGACAGGAGCTTTTCCTGTAGCCTTCAGTGCTTATGAAAAGCCAAAGGGCGATCTTCCACCTACCCATGCGTATTGCGATCATGTCCCGGAAACTGGTGAATTGTATTTCTCGGTGGATTTGACGGATCCCGAGACTCGCGAAATCCCCATCGCAATACGTCTGGTGATGGAAGGACATGGAGAAGGGGGGCATGAGATTCTGTCCGTGCCAGCCAAACAATACCCATCTGGAAGCATTGCATTTACAGTGAATTTGGAAGAACTTGGTCAGTATGCGGTGCTGCTGGAGACAGAGAAAGCCGGCAAGATGACCACGGCGGTGCGTATTCCGGTGCATGTTGGCGGCGGCGGAGGGCACGGCGGACATGGTTCGGGTTTTGGCGTGACGGAGATTGCGCTATTGCTGGGTGTAGGGGGTATCGGGGCCTTCTTTTGGCTGCGTCGCCGGACGAGTGCAAAAGCTCCTGACACTACCGTCTGACTGCAAAACCGGGTTGTGTGGTTGGGGTTCTGCTGGGTAGCGATCTCTCCAGTAGCAACCCCTTATCGTTGCCAATCAGTGTTGGAAGTGGATGTATGCCTGCCCTGATTGATGCAGGGTCTCTTACGCCGAATCATCCGGAATCCGGTAGTCGGCCACTCATTTCATTTCTGTTGCTCCTTGTCCCGCACCCCAAAAACCGCACCACCCACTCTGCCCAATTGCCCGATTCAGGATCATAGGAAACGGTGCGAAAGGCCATGGAGCGGTGATGGCCGCAATTTCCATTGACGGTTCATCCTCGGCAAGGAAGCGTCTATAAGAAGACGGGTTTTTCGCGAGTGTGCTAAGTGTTGTCAGCAGCAACATTCAGAATCATCAGCGATTCTGAATTGTTATCGTTGTCAGGCGACCGTTGTAATCGCTCTGCTTTACCTTTTGAGAGCGCATATACGATGCTGGCAGCGTTGACCACTGCAGGCTGATGAGATACCGCAATGATGGTAAAGTTCTGTGCCAGCCTCTGTAGCGTTTCACAAATTATCTGTTCGCTATCTGGATCGAGGGCGCTGGTTGGCTCATCCAGGAGTAGAAAAAGTGGTTGATGGGCGAGCGCTCTGGCGATTGCTATGCGCTGACGTTGCCCACCCGATAGGAGTCCCCCGCGTTCGCCCACAACAGTCTGCAAGCCCTCTGGAAGAGCGCTGACGAAGTCCCAGGCGCCCGCCTGGTGCAGCGCCCGCTCTGCATCCGCATAAACCAGATCAGGCGCACCAACGAGAATATTGTTAAGAATGGTGTCATGGAGCAGAATGGTTTCCTGAGATACGTAACCTATCATATACCGCCATAGACGCAGGTTAATTTCATGCAGCGCTACGCCGTCAACCAGGATTTCGCCTGACTTGGGTTCAGCCAGTCCACAGAGAAGATCGAGCAGCGTACTTTTGCCAACTCCTGACGTTCCCGTAATGGTAGTAAACGATTTCACGGATATCTCGATGTTGAGATCACGAAATATCGATTTCGTCCCATAATCGAAGTTTATATGCTTAAGGCTGATCCCCTGTTGCAGGGTGGGTTGGAGGGTCCCGGTAGTTCTTTCAGCCGCGGCCTGCGCTTCTTCGGTCGCTGCTCGCATTGCCCAATAAGCGCTTTCCTGCGCGACGAGCTGTTGATAACGCCGTTGTGTTTTATTGAGTAAGCCGAGGATACGGGTCAGCAGGAAAGTCATTACCATTACCTCAGGTAATGAAAGTTCCCAAATTACAAGCGCCAGATATAAACCACTTGCTGTCAAAGCGGCAAGTATTGGCTCCTGTAAGGCTAATAAAGCTTCTCTGCTCATGACTTCCCGGCGCGTAGCTTTCTCCAGTTGCTGGGTTTGGTCACGGAGAATGGCGTCGGCCACATTGTCCCGTGCCATGGCCTTTAATGATTTTACTGAGCTGAGTATATCGGAAAGATAAGTCAATAGATGACGTATCAAATGCGTCTGCTTAGAGCCTGCTCTGCGCGTGGCGCGTACCAGGCGATGCAGCGCCAGGAGCAGAAGCATGCCGACGAGAAGAGAGGTAAGGGTTGCCTGCCATGAAATAAACAAGGCCACGACAGTATAGACCAGCACTTGCATTGATAGGGCGAGAACGTTGGCACTATGCTCAAAGCCGTTTGCTGCCCGATATGCTTCTGTGGCAACCGAATTGGCAAGCGAACCTATGGGTTGGCGCAAATAATACTGCCAGCGGCTGGCAAGCAGCGCCTTGATGAATTCTAAGCGTAGCGTGGTCGCGACATGCGCTACGGTATAGCCAACCTGCCTGTTGGCTAACAGCAATATCATGCTTTTGATAAGCATGCCACCGACGATAATCAACAGCATGACGCCTATTGTGGGTTCAATTCCAATTCCCTGCAGGGTTTTTACTATGACCCGTCCAATATCCGAGTCCCCCGTACCGCCTATCGCAATCGAAAGTAAAGGAAGAAGAGCGGTCAGGCTGAGTCCCTCAGCAATACCTGCAGCCAACAGCGCCAATAGTACGTATGCGCTGCGCCGAGGAAAAACCATGCTATAGGTAAGAAGAGTACGCATGCCGTTTCATGAATTTAATAATTACTTTATTCTTTAGATTCACAGTTGATACAGCGCGATAGGAGCCATTACGTGATTGGAACACAAGGATGAGTTCTTTGCACGTCGTAGTACAAAATAACCCGGTAGCAGGAATATTTATTGGAAAATCGTTCCACGCAACTCGGCAAAAGCCTGACCGGCATAATCCATCTGGTCACTGGTATGGGCTGCGCTTACGCTGCAACGCACCAACGATTTACCATCCGGCGCCGCGGGCGGCAGCATCAGATTGACGTAGATGCCGTGTTCGAGCAGGCCATTCCATAAAGCCAGTGCCTTCTGTGGGGTATCAAGTATGGTTGCAATGATAGGGCTGGGCTCCGGGCCAAGCTGATAGCCGAGTTCCTGAAGTCGTGAATAAAGCTGGTGCGCATTTTTCCAAAGCTGTTCACGTAGCCCAGTACCGTCATGCAGTAATTTGAGCGCTGCCCGCGTCGATGCGATGGTGGCTGGTGAGGGCGATGCCGTAAATATATACGGGCGGCTGACATAGCGTAACTGATCGAGCTGGGGATGATTGCTTACGCAGTAGCCTCCTATACCACCGAGACTTTTACTGAAGGTACCCGTGATGAAATCGACTCTGCCAATGAGCCCCGTTTCTTCCACCAGTCCTTGGCCCGTCTGGCCCAGAACTCCAAGAGAATGTGCCTCGTCAAGAAGAAGGGTGCTGTGGTAAACATCTTTTAATTTGACAATATCCGCCAGCGGCGCCCGATCGCCCAGCATGCTGTAAATACCCTCAACAACGATCAGAGTCGAGCGCGAGCGCTCTCCCAGGCGCCGGAGACGTTTATCCAGGTCCGTCATATCATTGTGCCGGAACCTGATTATCTCGGCACCGCTCAAGCGGCATCCATCATAGATACTTGCATGAGAGTCGCCATCGATGAGGACAACGTCACCGGCCCCCGCCAAGCCGGAGATTGTAGCGAGATTTGCCTGATAACCCGTTGTAAAAACAATGCAGGACTGGCAGTTATAAAAATCCGCAAATTCCCGCTCAAGGGCACGGTGTCCCCCGTAACTGCCGCTGGCCATGCGCGATCCCGTGGTACCGGTACCTTCGCTTTCAAGCGCTTCATGCGCCGCACGCAGACATTCCGGCGCGAAGGTAAGTCCGAGATAGTTGTTCGTACCCAGGAAAAGTATGCGACGATCACCGATTTGTGCCTCTGTCGCAGAATAAATCTGTCCTATGGGTATGCCAAAAACATCAACACCCTCGGGTAGCAAGGCTTTTCTCGCTGCGGCAACGGCATCCAGTTTATCCAGCAAACCCATTATTTGGCCGATTTTATCTGGTGAATCAAATTTGCAAGCTCATGAACCGTCTGAACATCCGCGAGAGCATTTATTGGCACGGAAATATCAAACTCATCCTCGATTTCCATAATTAAGTTCAATAGTTTGACGGAATCAATGGCGAGCTGATTGATGAGATCAGTCTGCGGCGTAATTTCCACATCAGGACCGGTAAATTGCCTAAGATGATGACAAAGTTTCTGGAGGATATCGCTGTAATCGTTAGACATGGCTCAATTCTGAATCGATTTGATTGTTATAGAGATCATATTGCCTCAGGCAGGGCATCACGCAAGCGAATGCGAGGCTGCCAATTCGGAAGCGCCCGGGTTAGAGGCGTTATATCGCAGACCCAGTTCGGATGTCGTAGTTCCCTAACCTTTCCAGGAGTTAACATCGGTGAGTAACGCAGCAGTCGTGCCGACCATAAATTAATGTTAGCGACCAGCGAAACAAGTGGTGCGGGCAAAAAGACGCAACGTACAGGCCGTTTCCACACATCTTGCGCAATGGTGGCTACCGCTTGGCTGTCATAGCCCCCCGGCAGTCCGTCATCAAGTTCATAGACGCCCTGTACGGGAGTCTGGGTCGAAAGCCAGCAGAGAATGGCAGCTACCAGGTCACTGACGTGCAATAAACCAAAGCGCATCGCAGCTTTCCCAACCATAGGTAATATGCCACGCTGGGTGACTCTGAAAAGTGGACTCATTTCTTTGTCACCCGGACCATAAACCGCAGTTGGACGGAAAACTGCGCACGGCATGATATGTGAATGATCCATCACCAATTGCTCAGCCATACGCTTACTGGTTGCATACCAAGAAAGCTCCGGTTGTCTGGCAGCCAGAGAAGAGATAAGGAGAAAGCGAGGCGGTGATGCCTGCTGTATTGAAGCACGCACAAGATTACCCGTGCCTGTTACATTGGTAGCGATAAAGTCGTCGAGAGAACTACCTCGAACCCGGCCGGCGCAATGTATGACAGCAGAAACATTTTTAACGAGACTCCGCAATGCATCCAGATTGTCTAAATCACCTTCAATCCATTGCGTAAACTCATCATCGGCACGGGGATGGCGGGCCAACGCCTTGATCTTCCATCCCTCTTTGATCAGGGATTGTAAAAGCATGCCACCAATAAAACCGGTGGCCCCGGTCACCGCCACCCATGACCCCGACATATGGCGGTTATTTGTCCCCGGACTCGGCGGATAGCTGGTCTGTCAGGTTTGTCCGCTGTATGAAACCTTGGCGTGCAGCAAAACGCGATAGTTTACCGGATGAAGTGCGGGGCAAAGTGTGCGGCGAAACCAGTTCAACCAGACAATTAACACCGAATGCCATATACACTAATCGTTGTAACCGGCTGGTAAGGGATTGCCGGTCTGTTATGGAGGTCAGGCGGCATTCTATAACCAGCACGATCGTCGTAACATCATTGGCGTCGGTTATACCAAAAGCGGATGCTTCACGGGCCCTCACCTCTGGTTGCTGTTCGGCAAGCTCTTCGATATCCTGGGCGCGAATATTACGTCCATTGACAATAATTACATCTGTACGACGCCCGGTAACATACAGATCTCCCTCAAAAAGGAAACCAAGGTCACCGGTATCCAACCAGTTACCAGGACGGAGAGTCTTTTGGGTATCCTCCGGATTATTGAAATAGCCCGTCATAATACTACTACCATATACCAATACGCTGCCTACTCTCAAATCAGGCAGAGTCAACCCAGCATCATCGACAACCTTGACGGTATGCCCGGGCAAGGGGCGGCCGCAATTTACAAATTCGCTATATTTTCTGCCTTCCGCTTGTAAGCGTACCGCTATCTTTTTATCCACCAGCGTGCCGGCATCAACCCGCAAGCTTTGGAAGCCACGGCCAACCTGGGAGAAGGTAACGGCTAGCGTCGATTCGGCCAGTCCATAGCACGGCAGAAAGGCTCGTGCGTCAAAACCTGCCGGGGCAAATTTTTCAGCGAAATTTCTTAAGGTATCCGGCCGTATCATTTCCGCACCGACACCCGCCGCGCGCCAACTGCTAAGATCAAGATCTGCCAAATCTGAATCACGAACTCGCAGAGTGCAGAGTTTGAGGCCAAATGGCTGGCTAAATGCGACGGTAGCACGATTCCGGCTAATCAGACGCAACCATTGCAGAGGTCTGATCGCAAAATCGCGGGTAGCCAGATAGTCGACCGAAACTTGTGCCACCATCGGTGCCATTACCATTCCTACCAATCCCATATCGTGATAAAAGGGCAGCCACGACGCACAGCGATCACCAGGACGTATTTCCAGGCCGTTACGAACAATTCCTTGTAGATTGCTCATTAATGCCCGTTCAGTAATGACTACTCCGCGCGGAATACGAGTACTGCCAGAGGTAAATTGAAGATAGGCGGTTTCGTCAGGGTGATTTGCTTTCAGCGATATCTCCAAGGCCGGGAGTTTTCCCAGTTGCTCGGGCGTACCAACCCATTTTAACCCTTGCGATCCCTCGGCAGCCTCTTCGAGAAAGCCTATATAGTCCACATTGGCTAAGGCCGCACTTGCCTGACCAGCCTCAAGCATCCCCCGGAGTTGTTGAACATATACCGTGTGACTGCCGAGATTGACTGGGACCGGCATTGCATAAGGAATCAATCCCGCATAGCGGCACGCGTAAAACAATTCAACAAATTCGGGGGTGGTGTCGGCAATAAGCGCTACGCGATCACCATGAACCAAACCAAGACCTGCTAAACGCAGGGCCAAAACGCGGGCATTTTGCCTTAACACATGATAGGAAAGGACCGAGCGTAAGTTCCCTTTAGCGTCGTAGAAGTTATATCCAGCATCTCCGGCCGCCGCATATTCTAAAGCAGCGGTCAAAGTTTCAAAGTCAGCTAATCTCTGAGTTTGAGTGTTGGACGTTGGTGTTGGGGTTGTTGCTATCGGCGACTCGCTTGACAATCGAGGATCAAACGCTTGCGTTAGCGGAGCGTTCAACTTCGCTATTGTTGAACTCAAGGTCTTCCCCTCCAAATTAATGGTACTAGTCATCTTTTTTAATGTAAAGGATTCCGGTCGGATACGCACTGGTTCTGGTTGTTAATCTATTCACCGCTTGATCTGAAATTTTAATCTTCAATACTGAGAATAATCCCTGTGATAACAAGCACTCACTAATGCAAGTACAAGCATTAATTTAATTAACTTCCGAGCTTGTATTATAGTGAATTTCTCTATCAAGGCAATATTAGGCCTCTATTTATAGGCCCTGCGAGCCAGGTAAAGCACCAATTTCCCGGCATATGAAATGCCATTGAAATATTTATGAACTTTACCTATAACTTGCAAGAGCGACAGGTTCCATTCTGGACGAGTTGGGGACCAATATAAAGAGATTTTGGAGAATGGAAGAGAAATGTGTCGTTTTTTTGCAACAAATCTTCTGTATGCTGTGATTAGTTAGCAATTAATAAAAATTGCGTAGATGAAATGCTTGCAGGGTAGCCATACCTGGTTCGTATCTGGATCTCGGGCTGAAAAGATTTTTCAGGCGGATAATTTTTTACGTCCTTCGTTCTTTATTATATCTTCCGTTCGTTGAGCCTGAAGTCAAGAAATCAAAATTATCTAGGTTTAAGAGACAACCCACGCCCTCGCGCTGGTGTAATCGCTAAATACCCTGATGCTGGCATCAATGAAAAGATTGGATACCCAGGCCCCCCAGGCCTGCCATTGATTATCGGTAATGATTGCAATCCGATTGAATTCGCTGCCGTGCTCCCGGATGAACTTGATGTCTTCCCATGCGACATCGACGGTGTAGCTAAGCATATCGCGCCAATCCAGCAGAAGGTTTACCCGGTTTTCAGAGCGGGCCTTGTAGATCACCTGTTCTTCGAATTCCTTATAATCAGCCAGAGTGAATTCACCGAAGACAGCAACGCTTATAAGATTGTCAGTTTCCTCAATAGTAATCATGGGCTAAGTCACTCATTATAGATAGATTCAATATGCCAGGGGTTAAACGTGTGATCCGATTTCCCGTCGCAGAAATTCATGGAAGTGTGCCATACCATCTTCCATTGGCGATTGATACGGCCCGATTTCATTAGTACCCTGCTCATATAGCGCGCGGCGTCCGGCGGTTATCAGCTTGCAGATTTCATCATCTTCGATGGCGGTTTCGCGATAGGCGGCTTGTTCCACTTCAATAAACTCGCGTTCGAACAGGGCGATGTCTTCAGGATAATAGAATTCAATCACATTTGTGCAACGTTCTGTTCCCGTCGGCAATAACGTGCTGATTACCAATACATGAGGATACCATTCCAGCATGATATTAGGATAGTAGAGCATCCAGATAGCGCCATAGGCCAGCGTCTTGCCCCGGGTCTGGAGCAACAATTGTTCGTGCCATTTTGCGTAAACTGGTGTGCCGGCGTGGGCAAACCCATGATTTACCCCTACCGTCTGCACGTTGTACCACTCGCCGAACTCCCATTTCAACTCAGCGGTATTAACGAAATTGCTTAAGCCCGGATGGTATGACTCGACGTGATAGTCTTCCAGATACACTTCAATAAAAGTTTTCCAGTTGCAGGCATATTCTTCTATTTGTACCCGCTCCAGCACATGGTCTGAAAAATCGAAATTCTTCAGGACACCCAGATGAGCCATGTCGCGCGTTACATCTCGTTTGCCTGTAAATAGCAGGCCATTCCAATTCTGCAATGGTGTGCTGCCCAGGTTAAGGCAAGGATTTTCAGAAAATTGGGGGGCACCCAGCAGCGTACCATTTATATCATAAGTCCAGCGATGTACGGGACAAACAATATTTCTGGTATTGCCGCGACCCCTGAGCAGAAGAGATTGCCGATGGCGGCAGACATTTGACAACAGCTCAATGCCATCTTTGTTGCGTACCAGCACCTTGGCACTATTCATCCACTCCAGCACATAATAATCCCCGACGTTCGGCAGCATAATTTCGTGACCGACGTAGCCTGCTCCTTGATTGAATAAAAGGCGTTTTTCCAAATCAAGAATATAAGGGTCGAGATACCAGTCAATAGGCAATTGCGTGGGTGTTCGTGTCAGTTGGGAAGCATCAACAAGATTGGACATATCGGGTACTTTTCCTCCTTGAGAGGTTCAAAAAAGCTGATTACCATATTAGAACCCCAGCATTTGCTGAAAAAATGCAATTAATCAAGCCGGGAGAACGTAATATCTTTTGTAAAACGCCTATAATCTCGAATAAAAGATGCTGTTGAAGAAAGTTTCATGTATTTAATTGACCTGACCCTGCTTATTGCGTTATTTTTGCAAATTCCCGGCAATAGATCTATTTTGTGACACTGTGCTTATCATGACAAAGCCTGCTAAACCCGTCAAATTTTCGCGGCCAGAAAGTTTTGAAGCGGCATTGACGGAATTGGAAAATATTGTAGTTGAAATGGAAGCGGGGCAAATGCCGCTCGAAGTTTCACTCTCAGCCCACAGACGTGGTGCGGAGTTGCTACAATATTGTCAGTCCAAGCTACGGGATGCGCAACAACAAGTGCGTCTTCTTGAGGCTGATACACTGAAAAATTTCTCCCTGCCCGGTATCGATGATCGCTGATTTCCAGGATTGGGCGAGGAGCCGCCAGGTACGCATAGAAACTTCCCTGCAGACCTTACTTCCCGCCGCAGACGTTCCTCCCCAGCGTCTGCATGACGCCATGCGTTATACCGTTTTGGGTGGGGGAAAGCGAGTGCGTCCGCTGCTCGCCTTCGCGGCTGGAGAACTGAACAAGGCGGACGAAGAGCGTGTAACGATCGCGGCAGCAGCGGTGGAGTTGATACATGCCTACTCACTGGTGCATGATGATCTGCCTTGCATGGATGACGACGTGCTGCGGCGGGGTAAGCCTACTTGTCATGTAGAATACGATGAAGCCATAGCATTGCTGGCGGGTGACAGTTTGCAAAGCCTGGCCTTTCAGTTGCTGGCTGAATATCGCTTGGCGGATAACCCCCAAATGCAGCTGGAAATGATCAAACAGCTGGCGCAAGCAGCGGGCTCGCGGGGCATGGCGGGTGGGCAGGCGGTTGATCTCGCCAGCGTTGGCAAGACACTGAGTCTGCCGGAACTGGAATTTATGCATATTCATAAAACTGGGGCGCTTATTCGGGCCGCGGTAATGCTTGGGGCCTATTGTGGTAACAGCTTGAATGAGGGCCAGCTGACAAGTCTTGATCATTTCGCCAAATGTATTGGCCTTGCGTTTCAGGTGGTCGACGACGTGCTCGATACAGAGGCCACCACCGCGACCTTGGGCAAAACCGCAGGCAAGGATGCCGAAAACAACAAGCCAACATATGTAAGCATCCTGGGAAATAGCCGGGCGCGTG
The DNA here is from genome assembly GCA_046716045.1 of Nitrosospira sp. Lineage (GTDB taxonomy): Bacteria > Pseudomonadota > Gammaproteobacteria > Burkholderiales > Nitrosomonadaceae > Nitrosospira. Next base: position 2,834 of record JBKJYB010000087.1, on the reverse strand, counting down.
AACTGGCCGAGGAATTGCGGCGCGACGCATACCAGTCGCTGGAGGTTTTTGGCGCGACGGCGGAACGGTTACGGCAACTAACCGATTTCATCATCCACCGAGAGTTCTGAAGTTAATGTTTTCCACAGTAAAGAATACAACAATTTTTAGGGTTTAAATGTATCCACTGCTTGACACCATCAATGTCCCTTCCAAGTTGCGAAGGCTGGAACGCAAGTTGCTGCCGCAACTTGCGGATGAGCTGCGCCAGTTCCTTGTTGAATCAGTAGCTAAAACAGGGGGACATCTGTCGTCGAACCTCGGCACGGTCGAATTGACCATCGCCCTACATTATGTTTTCAACACGCCCCATGACCGTTTGGTATGGGATGTTGGCCACCAGACCTACGCTCACAAAATCCTCACTGGCCGTCGTGAAGGCATGAGCAAATTGCGTATGCAAGGCGGCGTCGCAGGATTTCCGCGACGTGATGAAAGCGAATACGACGCTTTCGGTACGGCGCATTCTAGTACTTCCATCAGCGCCGCACTCGGTATGGCGGTAGCGGCGCAACGGGAAGGAAAGGACCGACGCGCGGTGGCTATTATCGGCGATGGCGCCATGAGCGCCGGCATGGCATTCGAGGCATTGAACAACGCGGGTGCCATGAACACAAATTTGCTGGTGATTCTCAACGACAATGATATGTCGATATCGCGTCCGGTGGGAGCGCTCAACAACTACCTGGCCAAACTCATGTCGGGGCAATTTTATGCAACGGCACGGCGCGCTGGCGAGAAAATGCTGGGTGTGGTGCCACCGATGCTGGAACTAGCCAAGCGCGCGGAAGAGCACGTAAAAGGAATGGTAACGCCCAGCACCTTGTTTGAAGAATTCGGTTTCAATTATATCGGCCCCATAGATGGTCATGATCTTGACATATTGGTAGCCACGCTCAACAACATAAAACACCTTAGCGGCCCCCAGTTCCTGCATATTGTGACGCGCAAAGGTGCGGGTTATAAGGCGGCGGAGGACGACCCGATTCTCTACCATGGTGTAACCAAGTTTAATCCGGAGGCGGGTATCGTTCCCAAAGCCGCGGGTAAGCCTGCCTATTACCAGATTTTTGGAGATTGGTTGTGCGATATGGCGGCCTTGGATGAGCGCCTGATCGGCATCACACCGGCGATGCGCGAGGGCTCGGGGTTGGTGAGATTTTCCGAGGAATATCCCGATCGTTATTTTGATGTCGGTATTGCCGAACAGCACGCGGTCACTTTTGCCGCCGGTCTGGCTTGCGACGGCATGAAGCCGGTAGTGGCCATTTATTCAACGTTTCTGCAACGGGCCTACGACCAGTTAATTCACGACGTCGCAATCCAGAACCTGCCGGTGGTATTCGCCATTGACCGCGCCGGATTGGTAGGCGCGGATGGCCCGACTCATGCCGGTAGCTTTGATTTAACCTATTTGCGCTGTATCCCGAATATTACCGTGATGACCCCTGCTGACGAGAATGAATGCCGTCAGATGCTCTATACGGCATTTCAAATGAATACACCGACAGCAGTACGATATCCGCGGGGTGTGGGAACCGGCATAGCGCCGCAAAAGCACATGCAAGCACTATCTGTAGGACGTGGCGAGATTCGCCGTAGCGGAGAAAAAATTGCGTTTCTGGCTTTTGGCAGCATGCTCAGGCCTTGCCTGGAAGCCGCGGAAGAATTAAACGCGACCGCTGTCAATATGCGTTTTGTCAAACCACTGGACGATGATCTGATCGCGTCACTGGCGGCGAATCACGAATTATTGGTGACGGTGGAAGAGAATACGGTTATGGGCGGAGCGGGTAGCGCGGTCCTGGAATCGCTTGAAAGCAGAGGATTTACCGCTTCGGTGCTGCAATTGGGTTTGCCGGATATTTTTATAGATCAGGGCGATCCCTCACAAATGCTGGCTGATTGCGGACTGGATAAGGCAGGAATCATCAGATCCGTCAGATCGAGACTCTCCGAGTAGTCAACTCAACTGTTTCAACCATTTTACCCGGTCTACAATTGTCTAGACGTGGTCTCCTTTTTGAAAAGCAGGCATCATGAGCGACATGAATTTTCCCATTGCGGATGTGCAAAGCATCCCGGATACCAGGCGTATCGCAATCAATAGGGCGGGTGTTAAGGCCGTTCGTTATCCGGTGACGATTACAGACAAGGGCGGTAGCAAACAGCATACCGTCGCCGTATTCAATATGTACGTAAATTTGTCTCATAGTATCAAAGGTGTACACATGTCTCGCTTTGTGGAGATACTCAACAGCCACGAGCGTGAAGTTTCCGTTGAATCGTTTGAAAGCATTCTGCGAGCCATGGTAAAGAAGCTTGAAACCGAATCCGGCGGTATCGAAATGACTTTTCCTTATTTCATCAATAAAACGGCGCCGGTTTCCCGAATAACAAGTCTGCTGGATTACGAGGTGACTTTTATCGGTGAAATCAGGAAAGGAAGCTACAAGTTCACCATGAAGGTCATTGTGCCGGTGACCAGCCTGTGTCCATGCTCCAAGGAAATTTCTGCCTACGGTGCGCACAACCAGCGTTCCCATATGTCGATCTCGATTTGCATCAACAGTTCTGTCTGGATCGAGGATCTGATAAGAGTGGCGGAAGATCAGGCATCATGTGAACTATACGGACTGCTGAAACGATCGGACGAGAAATACGTTACCGAAAAGGCCTACGATAACCCGAAATTCGTCGAGGACACAGTACGCGATGTAGCGGCAGTCCTGGATCGAGACGCGCGCATAGACGCGTATGTGGTGGAATCAGAAAACTTTGAGTCCATTCACAAT
>JBKJYB010000086.1:0-2972 GCA_046716045.1 Nitrosospira sp. | reverse complement strand
GTTTCTAGAAGGGGTACAAATATACTGGTCGCCATGATCGGACTTCGACTTAGATCAGCCAGTAGATATCTCCGAGGCGGATGTTCAATGATATAAAAATCAAAGGCCGCGTAGAATCTGGTCCGGGTTAATGCTCCACCTCATTTGCTGTGAATCATTTATTGCGAATCCACGAAGAAATTTCGTGACAGTTAGTTTATGATGCACAAAAAATAAATTACTTTTCAGGAGAAGTTATTTCAATGAGCAATCTGTTTGGCGATGTTCGAGCAGAACGCGATCACGATATGCTTGATAGATCGTTCCATGAGTCTCAAAATTACAGAATTTTATTTGAAAGCCGAGCCCGTTTTATCGTGGTTGGTAGGAGGGGAACGGGTAAAAGCGCTTTAACATACCGATTATCCAAAGATTGGGCAGATCGAAAATTTCTAACGATTATTATCGCCCCGGATGAAGAACAAGTAATTGGAATTAGGCCCGTAGCTGAACTATTTGGAGGTTCAGTAAGCAGGATACGCGCTGGCATCAAGCTTGCGTGGCGATATGCCTTATTACTTGAAGTGGCACTTATCTGCAAAAAGAGTTACAAAACAGCGAATGAAGTTCGTAAATATAAGACTCTTGATAGTCACTTAAATTTATGGACCACTCGTGGCAACAACCCTTTTAATAGGATGCGCGTAACGCTTCGAGAAGTTTTACAGGGGATCAACAATCCTGATGACAGAATTGCAGACCTCTCCTCTCTCTTGGAAATTAGTCGCATAACAGATGAAGTCACATTACTTACGCAGTCGCTAAATCAAGGGATCGTTGTACTTATCGATAGATTAGATGAAGGTTACGAACCCGACACTGTAGGTGTTGGAATCGTTGATGGAATCATCTATGGAACGGAGGACGTTAGGCATACGCTTGGAGAAAAAGTACAAGCACTCGTGTTTCTTAGGGATAATATCTTCAGGGCAGTCCAGTTGGAAGATCGTGATTTCTCACGAAACCTAGAAGGTCAAATATTACGCCTTCACTGGGATCCAGAAGAGCTTTTCTATATGGTGTGCAAACGCATTCGTGTAGCATTTTCCATGGAGCGCGAAAGCGATGTAAAAACCTGGAACGCTATTACTAGCGCTGAATTACATGGGCGGGAGGGATTTAAGAGATGTCTAAGACTCACCCTTTACAGGCCGCGAGATGTTATTGCACTATTAAACTCTGCAATTGAGCAGGCTGGCAGACAACAAAGAACCACATTAATTGACAATGATTTTCAGGCTTCATCCAAACAGATTTCAACTATCCGGTTCGATGATCTCGGGAAGGAATATGCCAATGTTTTTCCAGGCATTACTAAACTAACAACCGCATTTTCAAATGGGCCCGCCCAATTCCTTGTCTCTGATGCGGTCAAGGCCATCAAGGGTGTGCTAGACAATCCCACAATTGATGCGAACATCCTTCAGCACCTAACAATCCTTGGCTCCGAAGAAGAAATTGCCAAAGCTCTTTATGGCGTAGGGTTTCTTGGGGTATTTGATCAGCAAAATAATACATGGGTATTCTCCCATGACGGCAAGCAACCAGATAGAAACATTTCGGCAACCGATTCCTTAATGGTTCACCCATGCTACTGGAGTGCTCTTAATTTACAAAAAGAAGACCTTGATCAAGGTATCGCAGAACAAATTTTTGACGAATACGAAATCACTATTCACTCACAGAGCGCAGAACAACGAGCTACTAGGCTGGGCCAAATTATTTCTGAACTATCGACTATCCCTACTGGGGCATGCAATGCTTCAGACTTTGAGGATTGGTGTAAGAGAGTAATTGAGATTGCGTTTGCCAAGGAGTTAACAAACATCCAACTGCACCCAAATCAGTATGCCGTTCAGCGAAGAGATATTGTTGCTACCAATCAAGGAATACGAGGATTTTGGAAGCGTATTCGGGATGACTACGAAACTCGTCAAGTTGTATTCGAGGTAAAAAACTTTGAAGAGATAGGTATCGAGGAATATCGTCAAATTAATGGGTACCTAACGAGAGAGTATGGCAAGTTAGGTTTCATAATTTGCAGAGACAAGCAGCTAGGTTTGGTAAAAGGTAGGGAGCTTGAGGCATTTAAAGAATTTTATCTTCAAGGCAAGGTAATTATTAAAATTACTGCGTCAACATTAACAGGTATCCTGTCAAAATTACGAAGCCCGGCAAAAATTGATGCTGGTGATTTGGCTTTGGATAACCAACTTGATACACATATACGCCTGTATTCCACCGGCCAGGGGGATAAAGCCCATGCCAAATCCAGAAAGAAAAAGTGACAAATATGTTGAGTGTCCATTACTAGCATATACCCCCCGAAACCTTTGTTCATTTGATACTTTCCTCCAGACATCTAATACAGGCTGCCAAATCGGCGAAATCAGTCGCCGAATACCAAGAACCTGTCCCGAGCAACAACACTCTCAATTCGGGTTACACCTTATGGCCCTTGGAATGGGCGCAACAAGTACTGCAAACACCAGAGGCAGGCCACCACTACTGATTTTTCCCTATTTCCCTTCTTCTGGCCGCTACTGATGTCTGGGGCGAGTCATCTGCTTTTTAAGCTACCCGCGTATCCTGATCCGTTTTTGGCGCATAGTTTTATTTTTATCCTCAATTTTCCATTAATACTGGGAGATTGGGTTAGCAAAGCGTAACCCAACAACTCAATCCCATTTCTTAATTTCCATTCTCCTTATCCAGCGTTTCCCTAGCAAACACTTAATCCGCTTGTTTCCTCAAAAATGCCGGAATATCCAGCATATCCACGCCCGACTGTTTCATGGCTTCCACCGTGGCATCGCGCCTCCTGTTCGTACGGATCGCGGCGGGTGCATCCAGTTCCTTCCAGTTTACCGTGTCCGAGAACATGATATTGTCCGTCCCGGTGCGTGAATGAATAACACTTAGCGGCTTGGGCA
>JBKJYB010000085.1:0-10942 GCA_046716045.1 Nitrosospira sp. | reverse complement strand
AGCCTTACTCAGGAAACAGTTAATTGGTACCTTATAATAATTTATGGCCCCCTGCATGGCTCCCGTAGGATGGGTGGAGCGTAGCGCAACCCATCAGAACCGCGCACAATACCTTAACCCATGACCGTATACTGGCGCGGTCGGGATTTGGTAAGGTGCGGAAACAATCCAATGATGGGTTACGCTACGCTCCACCCATCCTACATAAATTCCATGATGTATAGTTTCTTGTGGTAGTAATGGAGATGGAGTGGAAGAGAAACACTCAATACGAAGGGACCGGTAGAAACAATCTAAACATTATTTCTGCGGGGTATATGCAAATACGGCCTGAGATCTTGTCCCTTGTATGCCATTACCGTATTACCGGAATTGATCGCCACAATGATCCTTGTCACTGATAACTGGATGCAAATCGCGGTGGCGCTGGGCATCGGCCTGTTGATAGGCATCGAGCGCGAACGCAGGAAGGGCGGAGGGCGGGACCGCGCGCCGGCGGGGATTCGTACCTACGCGGTCACAGCCCTTCTTGGTGCGCTTGGTTTCGAACTGGGAGGGATTCCATTACTGGCGGTGGTGACGCTTTCGGTAGCTGGATTCATCGCATTGGGCTATTTTCGCACACGCAGTCAGCGCGACCCCGGCCTTACCAGCGAATTTGTGCAACTTCTGACGTTATTGCTCGGCGCGCTTGCCATGCGCGAACCGCTGCTCGCATCCAGCCTCGGTGTTACGGTGGCGCTGCTGCTCGCGGCACGAACCCGCATTCACACCTTCGTGCGCAAAACCCTGACCGAAACCGAGTTGCATGATGCGCTGGTGCTTGCCGGGGCGGCGCTGGTGGTGCTGCCCTTGATGCCGGACCGTTACATGGGCCCCTTCAATGCAATCAATCCGCATACTTTGTGGATCATCGTGGTGCTGATGATGTCGATTAGCGCAGGCGGGTATATCGCCTTGCGCCTGTTTGGTCCGCGCTATGGATTGCCCGCGGCCGGGCTGCCTCGGGATTCGTGTCCAGTTCGGCGACGATAGCGTCCATGGGTACACTCGCCAGACAGAAACCGGAACTCATGCCAGCGGCGGTAGGAGGCGCTGTTCTCTCAACTGTTGCCACTATTGCTCAGATGGCTGTCGTACTTGGCGCGACCCATCCCGCAACACTTGCCGCCATGGCGGTGCCGCTCATATCGGCGGGATTGATGGTGGTGGCCTATGGAGCATGGTTTCTCGTGAAGGCGCTACGGCAGAAAACACCTGAAACAATCGAGATGGGCAGGGCGTTCAGCTTCCGCAGCGCGCTTATCCTCGCGGCGACGATGGGTGCCGTGCTCCTGGCCGCTGCTGCGCTCAATGCCTGGCTGGGCCGCGCGGGTCTGATTGCCGGCACGGCAATCGCCGGTTTCGGTAGCCTCGCTGGCAGCCGGGGGCAAGCTTGAAGCAGCCGGGACAATATTGCCTATCCTTCTCGCCATGAGCACAAACACCGTAACCAAAATGGTGTTAGCGGCATCGAGTGGCGGCGGCCGTGTTGCGTCACAGGTAATTCCGGGATTGCTGCTGACTATCGCGGCGGGCTGGCTCGGCGGCTTGCAAGCCATAATGAATTGAGAGAGATTACTGGATAAATCCGCTCTTTTGTCGAGAAGGGCGTACCGGCTGCTTTGCGGGATGAGATGCCTGTCCAGACACTGCATGGATAGTTGTGATAGAACTATTGACCCGGTGAGCAAACAATATAGACGTCATACCGGCGGAAGCCGGTATCCAGTGGCGTTCAAAGCACGCCACTGCTGGTTTGGGCTGGATTCCGGTTTAAGCCCGGAATGACGAAACTCATGATATTTTCTCGCCGGATTAGCAATGCCGACAGATCAGGGGTACGGCGTAACCCATTCAGCCTTCAACTGATAACCCGCCTGACCCATCTCCGTGTCGATCTTGCCGGCATGCATGACCCCGCTGACCCACATCGTATCCATGGTGCGCATATTAGCAAGGGGTTTTGATGTCCGTACATGAATGATCTGGTTGGAGGGCGGCGGGGGCGTATGGATGCACGCTCCGAAATAGGGGACGAGCAAAAACTCGCTGACTTTATTGCCTGCTCGCTCCAGAGGAATCACGAATCCGGGAATACGGATACGCTCGCCATCCAGCGCGGGCTCGATTGGTGCGTTATTCCAAGCCTCGCGTATTTTTTCCAGCGCTTCAATGGCGCGCGGGTCGCCGTCTTTAAGGTTGTCCAGTTTCAACCCTTTCAGCGGTGCCATCGGGTCCCAGTTCTTGGGCATCAGGTCATCCCAAGTCTTTTCCTTATAACCGGCTGAAGCGGTTGCTGAAGGCACGGGCTTATTTTTGGCTGCGGCGGGTGCTGGCGCTGACAATCTATCCCCAACCTTATAATCCTTATCGACTGCGGCTGTTTGCGTCGCAAAAGCCAGCCAGCCGATCAACAATAGAAGAAAAAAGCGGGGAGGGGTGACGTGCGGGGAAGCGGTCATATTGATATCCTCTTTTTACAATCTTGGCGTTAAACCATCGCTTAAGGATAACCGGTAGGCGCGATAGCCGGGAATGAGACTGACCAGAAACCCCGTTGCCATGACGAGTAGCAGTAATTGCCATGCTTCAGCCGATAGCATACCTGTTGTCAGCGAAATGCCCAAGTGTGCCTCCAGAATGGGCGCGGCAAACAGGCTGACAACGGTCAGTCCCAGCACGCCCAGTAGTGCGCCAGCCACGACCACCATCAACCCCTCGATAGCCAGCAGCAGGAAAACCACGCGCGGGCCGGCGCCCACCGAGCGCAGAATCGCCAGTTCACGCCTGCGCTCGCCCAGGCCGGCCAGCACAACAGCCACCAAACCACTCAGACCCACTGCGACCACTAGTGCGGAAATAGCCAGCAACGACTTTTCAACAATGCTGACGATGGACCACAGCTCATCCAGCGCCACGCCGGGAAGCACAGCCAGCAATGGCTCATCCTTGTACTGATTAATGAACCGCTGCATCTGAAAAACGCCCGCACGGCTTTTCAGGCCGATAAGTGCTGCCGTAATTTCCTTTGGGGCCAGATCGAATTTACGCACATATTCAGCCGGAATGGATACGCCGGGCATCGGAGCGCCACCCTGCCAATCGAGATGAATGGCCTCGATAGCCTCAAGACTGACATGAACACTGCGATCCACCGGCAGGCCGGTCCGCTTGAGAATGCCGCTCACTTTGAATGGCTTGTCGGCGTGATCGGTCAGTCCAAGGTCTTTCGCACCATGATTGAGCACGATGCTGTCGCCCACATGGTAGCCAAGTTGCGCGGCTACATCCGCACCGATAACCGCGTCAAAAATATCCGTAAAAGGTTTGCCCGCGGCAAACGCCAATAATCGGCGATCGCCATAACGAAAATGCTCGAAATAGGCGGTGTTGGTGCCTATCACCGCAAAACCGCGATGCGAGTCGCCCAGGGAAATTGGCACGGCCCATGCCACCGCAGGATGTGCCGCCATCGCCTGGAAGCTCGGCCAGCGAATGTTATGGGTTGCATCCCCCAGGCGAAACACGGCATAGAGCATGAGCTGGATCGGGCTGGTACGCGCGCCCACCACCAGATCGGTACCGGATATGGACTGCGAGAAGCTCTCGCGCGCCTGGGTGCGCAACTGCTCAACTCCCAACAGCAACATGACCGAAAGCGCAATACTGACCGCCATCAACCCCAGCGTTGTGCGCCGGTTCCACGCGCTGGCAAATGCAAGGGAAAACAGTGATTTCAGCCCGTCCCCCGGGCGCTTCCGCGCAGCTGATTCAAGCCGATGGTGCGGATAAAATCTGAGCCGAGGCGCTGATCGGGACTGAAGGAGATGCTGGTATTAATTTTCATGACGGGTACTTTCTCGCCTAAGCAGATCGTCGATGGTGAGGCCCACGGGCAAAAAGCCATTGAATACCGTTCCAACCCGCTTCGTCTTGAAGAATTCCATGTTGGCGGCATAAGCTCTGGGCGGTAGCGGGAAATACTGAAATCCCCTCACCAGGGCGGATGCATTCTTCATATAGAACGCGACAAACTCCTTAAGCTCGGGTTTTTCCGCCGCCTTCATGTTCACGTAGATAAAAATGGGGCGCGACAAAGGCTGATAGGTTCCGTCTTCCACCGTTTCGACCGAGGGAATGACCCCACCGTTTCTACCGTCATCCACGGCGACAGCTCTGACTTTTTCCTGATTTTCCACATAGTATCCGAAACCAAAGAACCCCAGCGCGTTCTTGTCGTTCGCCACACCCTGCACGAGTACATTGTCGTCCTCGGATGCCGTAAAGTCGCCACGGCTGGATTTTGCCTTGCCGACGATGGCTTGAGTAAAGTAATCGAGCGTGCCGGAATCCGGGCCCGCGGCGTAGAGCTTGAATGTCTCATCAGGCCATGCCGGGTTCACCTGATTCCATTTGGTGATTTTGCCCTGAGCGGCGGGTTCCCACATTTTCTTCAATTCTGCGACGGTCATGGTTTTGATCCAGTCATTCTTCGGATTTACCACCACTGTTAACGCATCAAACGCCACCGGCAATTCGACATATTGCACGCCGGCCTTACTGCAAGCCTTCATCTCCGTTCTTTGAATGGGGCGGGAGGCATTGACGATGTCTATTTCACCGCGGCAGAATTTCTTGAAGCCACCACCGGTACCGGAGATGCCCACCGTTACTTTGATTGCGTCTTTTTTGCTGATCTGGAAATTTTTTGCCACCGCTTCGGTGATGGGATACATGGTGCTGGAGCCGTCAATTTTTATTATCGTGTCAGCGCCCGCAACACCATCAGCGCTAATCAACGCACCCAGTACAGCGGTCACACTTAGTATTTTAAGATTATGTAATAGTGACATTTTTCTCTCCATTCCGTTGGTTAGAGGGTTACTGTTTCGCATAATTCATTCAAGTCGACGGTGCGGCTGAAATGCGAACCCAGCCGCTGGTCATGGCTGACGAAGATCAGTGTGACATTCTCATCATCGCAGCGTCCCAGCAGCAGATCAAGAAATTCTGCTTGCCGGCCGGCATCCAGTGAGGAAGTCGGCTCATCGGCGATGATCAGCTCGGGATGTCCGATCAGCGCCCGAGCGGCCGCCACACGCTGCTGCTGTCCGACCGATAATGCCGTTACTGGTTGTCGTGCTAAGGTCATATCCAGCCCCAATTGACCCAGCAGCCGGTCCGCCGACTGCTCGAGCGAGGCGGCTGATTCAAGCGCCCGCCGCCGCCTGCGCTGGGAAAACCGGCAGGGCAGGAGTACGTTCTCGCGCACGGATAAATAAGGCACCAGATTAAACTGCTGGAACAGAAAGCCTACATGATCCACACGGAACCGGTCGCGAGCGCTGGATGTGAGCGCCGTCAAGTCGGTATCGAGCACGCGCAGGTGGCATGGCTGCGGCAGCAGCACACCACCCAGCAAACTCAACAGGGTGCTCTTGCCGCTGCCGCTTGCGCCTTGCAGAAAAACACGTTCTCCGCGCCTTACCAGAAATTGGGGGATGGACAGACGGAAGCCATGCTTGCCGGGCCATTGAAAAACCAGATTCTGAATGTCGATCACAAACGGGCTCATGTCCTAATCCACCCTCCCGGCTACCATTTCAATCGACTGGATTCGGGCGATAGCTTCGCGCTCGACTGCCTCTTGGGGCCCGCTACGGCGACATCGAGACGCCGCAGACCGGGAAACATTTGGAACAACCGCACGTCGACTCCTCGCAAAGCATGCGGCTGGGCGCACTGGAACTGCCAGATGGCTTCCAGCTCTGCGTGCATATCCGCTGCGGTGGACGAGGCGGATGGGGCGGTTCCGGATGGTCCGCCGTTTTTGCCGATATTCTTATCAGCGCTTTTGCCGGAATCAGAGGCAGGCGCCAGCAAGTCCGGGGAAAGCACGGGAGACGTCAAATCAGTCGATTCCACCCGGCACTGAGCCGTAGGCGTAAAAATGAAAAGGCTATCAGCCTGATTAAATTTCGATGCCATGGCCTTGACGGCTTGACGTTCCTTTTCATTTCTTGGCGCACGCTCGAATCTCAATAGATTGTCCAGTGGGCTATTGAGGCTGACCCGCACCATCGCACCGTCGATAGCAATTTCCAGTGCGGCGCGGCCGTGCACATGGGCGCCAGGCTCATGTGCCCAAACGGGCAGGACCGATTCAAATACGATAATCACGGCGAGCATTGCCTGACCCGGAAAACGCTGTATTCGTCTCATTTCTTTGTCTCTCATTAGCAATTGTAGACTATGATCATTGCAACATTATTGCAATGATCCACCCGCCGGCGATACCTTCCGATGACTTATTGAGGTGGCGGCTATGAATACCGAATAGCGATCAGGTGCCAGCGGCACCATGGGGAAGACTCTGGTCTGGGTTAATTACGACGCCAGCACGCCTTCTTCAATAAAGGAGATTTCAAACTCCATTACGACGCGTTTGTCCGGCATGACCAGCCGCTCGTCTTTGCTTTCATAATCGAGGCGGCTGAGAAGATCCTTGATGATATTGATTCGCGCCAACTGCTTGTCGTCAGCACGAACTATTGTCCACGGCGCTGTAAGATTATGGGTATGCGCCAGCATCTTGTCGCGCGCGAGCCCGTACTCCTTCCATTTCTTGATTGCATAGTCGTCAAGCGCGCTGATCTTCCATTGCGCGAGCGGGTCTTTCTTGCGATCATCCAGCCGTTCCGCCTGTTGCGATTTGCTGATATCGAGGTAGTATTTCAGGAGTTTAATGCCCGAACGAACCAGCATATGCTCGAATTCCGGTACCGAGGCCATGAATTCGTCATACTCGGCGTCCGTGCAAAAACCCATTACCGGTTCCACCCCCGCACGGTTGTACCAGCTACGGTTGAATAGCACCAGTTCCTGGGCTGCGGGCAAATAGGGGGTATAACGCTGAAAATACCATGAGCTGCGGTCTCTGTCCGAGGGCTTGCCAAGCGCCACGACGCGTGTTTCGCGCGGACTCAGATGCTGAGTGATGCGCTTGATCGTGCCGTCCTTGCCGGCCGCGTCACGCCCTTCGAAGATGATCAGAATCCTGTCGCCGCACTTGATAAAGTGCCGTTGCAGCTTGACGAGTTCAATCTGAAGTTTGTAGAGCGTCTCCTCATAGTCTTTTTTGGATAGCTCCGGCAGGGGTCCGCCCGCTTTCTTTTCGTTATTTTTTTTGCTCATTGCCGAACGCCCCTTATTTGCAGGCTGACTTGTTCCCTATTTCCCAGACAATGCATCCAGCCGTCACCAACGCCACGATTTCTGTTCCGCGGTTATCGTCTCGCCAGCCCGCGACTACTGGTTGAGCATACCCCTCAATAGGTTATGAGCGGCGGGAAGACCGCCAGTTCTGCACGCGTTTGGATTTCATGACCTTGTAAGCAAACAGGGTCAGCAGCAGCATGGCAATCAGCGGCCCTATCGAGGCACGAAATATATTCGTATAATTAACCATCTTTACCCTCAATGGATACTGATAGCGTACAGGGGGTACCGCCTCTCCCGTAATAAATACGGTATATAAGCCCTGGTCCAGACTGGTCTCTCCCCTGATCACTCCATCAGGGTGATAGCTCGGACGTAAGTACGTTACTGTCTCATCTTCCACCTCGCTGGTTCCCCTCACCACCCTTATTCCCACGGGAATGTCACGCAGCGCCTGGTCGACGAGATCTACCACCAGAAAAGTATCGCCTTCCTTGGGTATTTCTGTGCAGTACTGGTCGCTTGGCTCGTGTTGTGGCTGGTAAGCACTTAAGTGCACCATGCTGTTGTCGCCGAGCCTGCGCATGCATGTGTCTTCTTCCATAGCCACTTTTCCATGCGCAGCCGCTGCGCCACAGTACAGCGCCACGACGAGGGTAAGAGCCGATACACCGGCCTGCATCACTTGCTTGATCATCATTGATACTCCTCTTGGTCTACGTTTGCCTGGCTCCGCGCATTGAACTCATGCGCCTGAGTCAAGCCAGCAAAAACACCATGGTTAGCCGGATTTTGTTTCATCCTTCGACACCCTAAAGAAACAAAACTCACCGTCACAGCTTTCACTATCTTGCTTTGGCTGAATACATACTATCCGATATTCGGACTCACACCTCTTATCTTATAATACTAGATGCTCTGAACTCAAACATTCAACGCGGCCGATCAGATATTGGTATTCTCCGCCTTTCGCAGTGAGTTGCGCAATAAAAGTATAATAGATCAGTTGCAAAATGCAACTGAAGTTACCGTCTCGAATAAAGTCCGCAAACAGGTGATTAAGTTTAACGCCCTATGCGGTCTTCGGCGGATTGGGTAAAGTAAAGGGCCACCCATTTCGTTATTCACTCCTTACCAACAAGCGCCGGTACTCTGATTTGTATTATTAACGAACGTAATGCTTCGAAGTTGACAATGGTGGTTGACAGGGATGCTACCCATCAAGACTGGCTTCAAAACTTTTGACCATTGAGTTGTGGTACGGTTTCCGGGAGCATAGTTTGTGAAAGAAATATTTTGTATCGTTCGTCTGACTTGGCAGGTTTCTTCTGGTAACGTGAATCGCAGGGGTAAAAGTTGTGCACCTGACAGAGAAAAATAAGATGATTGCCGGACAATTGTATCGATCCGGTGATGACTTGCTGCGTAATGAAAGAAAGCGGGCTCGGAGACTGCTTAAAGTATTCAACGGCACGCTTCCGGACGAGATCGAGAAGCGTGTTGTTATGTTGCGGGAATTGCTGGGCGCGTTGGGTCAGCAAGCTGAAATTGAGCCGCCATTTTACTGCGATTACGGGTACAACATCAGTATCGGTGATAATTTTTATGCCAATTTCAATTGTATTATTCTGGATTGTGCGAAGGTGATTATCGGCAACAATGTATTTCTGGGACCGAACGTCCAGATCTACACCGCAACCCACCCATTGGCGGTGGAGGAACGTAATAAAGGGCTGGAAGCCGCTAAACCCATCATCATCGAAGATAGCGTCTGGATTTGCGGCGGCGTAATTATCAATCCGGGTGTGACGATAGGAAAGGGGACAACTATCGGGGCAGGCAGCGTGGTTACCAGAGATATCCCGTCAGATGTTTTTGCTGCCGGGAATCCTTGTAAAGTAATACGAAATCTTGCCTGATTTAGTGCGAAATATCGCACTCAGAAATGGCTGGATTGGCGCCATGCCGCATTGCCTTAACTGATGCCGCGCTAACAACTGCACAAGGCATAACCGGAACTCATTTTTGGCACAATCGGAAATTTCTCCAGACTTGATCGCTGCTTACCGCTCCACCGAGTATCGGGTAGCAGCGAAGGCGAAATTCGGTTCCGGCACAATCACCCTGCGTATCGATGAATATTCCGAGCCGCTATCGCGGCTATTTGCCGCATCGGGTCATCAATGCGCGGCTTTTATCACGGCCTGCAACCCATTCAGTGCGCCCCGGAGCCTCAAGGAAAATCTGGCGGCCTGCGCGCGGCTTCGCGACAAATTGGATCGCCATACCGCCGGGACAGTCCGGATACTTGAGGGGGAGGGGTACGATCCATACGGTGTATGGCCGCCGGAGAAGAGTTTTCTTGTGCTCGGCCTGAATCTTGAAGCATCGCACGCGCTCGGCGGAGAATTCCGGCAAAACGCCATCGTATGGGCGGGCCCGGATGCTATTCCTGGACTGGTTTTGCTACGATAGCGCATTACCGGCACTCATCGTGGTTGCTAAAGTTTTTCCCGGCAACCAGCATGGTATTATGATGGGATCTTCCCAGCATGGTTGCCGCTCGGTTGCCCGTCCGGGCATCCGTACCGGCGGTTAATAAATCAAACAGAACCCATCTTATGAATATCGAACAACTGAATGCCGATTATGGAATTGATGATCAACTAAAATTCGTCGAAGGTGCGGGCGGATTCCCCTTCATTAAAATCGATAATGATAAAGCCAGCGCCGTTATCTCGGTCTATGCGGGACAGATACTCTCTTTCCAGCCCGCGAATGACTCGAACAACCTCATGTTCCTCAGTGAAGCGGCATACTATCAGCCCGGTAAGGCCATCAAGGGTGGCGTCCCGATTTGCTGGCCGTGGTTCGGACCCGACCCTGATGGACTTGGCCGCCCGGCCCATGGCTTTGTGCGCAATCGTTTCTGGAACGTGGTGCGAACCGGGGTTAGCGCGGATGGCGATGCCACCGTTACGCTGGGACTGGTCGATACGCCTGAAACAAGGGCGATCTGGCCGCATTCGTTCAACCTCTCGCTGGAAATTACCGTCGGAGAATCGCTGAATCTGGAATTAATCACGCGCAACACCGATGCACAGCCGTTTTTTATAACCCAGGCGTTTCATACCTATTTCAAAGTGGGGCATATCGATCAGGTGACCGTTCTGGGGCTGGACGGACTTGAATACATCGATAAAGCCGATAACGCCGCTTACAAGCTACAAGCCGGCACGGTATCAATCAGTGCCGAAGTCGACCGCATCTACCGGCAGGCACAAGGTGAGCTGGTGATCGATGACGTCGCGCTGGACCGCAGAATTCGAATTACGTCCCAAGGCAGCAATACCGCCGTGGTGTGGAACCCATGGGCAAAAATATCGGCGGAAATGGGTGACTTGAAGGTCGACGATTACCAACGCCTTCTGTGCGTCGAAACCGCGAACGCCGACCTGGACGTGGTGGAAATCGCTCCCAATAGCGAGTTCCACCTGACGGCGAATTACCGTATAGAGCGCGACTTCTCGCATGTGTTAAACGGCATTCAACCCGTCACAACAGGGTAGGTCGTCTCAATTCCTAAAAAAACGCGTAGGATGGGTGGAGCAAAGCGCAACCCATCAACGTAAATTTCACGCGCTGACTTCCTCCCACAACTTCTGCAGCCGTTTCGCGGAAA
>JBKJYB010000084.1:0-4064 GCA_046716045.1 Nitrosospira sp. | reverse complement strand
TGGACGGCTATGCGGCCGATATCACGCGCGCGTTCCCGGTGAATGGAAAATTCAGTGCGGCGCAAAAGGATTTGTATCAACTGGTGTTGTCGGCACAGGCGGCGGCGATAAGCGCGGTACAGCCAGGCAGCCCCTGGGATGCGCCGCATGAAGCGGCGCTGCGGGTGCTGGTTCAGGGTTTTATTGATTTCGGTCTGTGCCACGGCAGTATCGATACGGTCATACAGTCGGAAGACTATAAGCGTTTTTACATGCACCGCACCGGTCATTGGCTGGGGCTGGATGTGCACGACGCGGGTGAATACAAACGCGATGGAGAATGGCGTCCGTTGCAACCGGGAATGACCCTGACAGTGGAACCGGGTTGCTATGTACGCCCCGCGGATAACGTGCCCCGGCATTTCTGGAATATCGGTGTGCGTATCGAAGACGATGTGGCGGTAACGGAAACCGGATGCGAAGTATTGACGTCGGCTGCCCCCAAGGCGGTGGCGGAGATTGAAGAACTGATGCAAGAGCGGAAAGATCAATAGTCCAACTGCCGGATTCAGGATAATGGACGAAGACAGAAAAATAATCATAAGACGCATAATCCGGAATGAGAAAACGGGCATTCCGGAAGAGGAGATTGTGCATGTCTCCCCTGGCAGCCGGTGGGCAAGCCACCTGCTCCTTATCCCTGTATTGATTGTCATGGCCGTTTTGGGTATTTTCTTCTTTACCGCTTTTCTTGCCTTATTCGCTATTGCCGCCGCTGCTATTTCGTTTCGTCTGTGGTGGCTGCGTCGTAAATTGCGCAAAGCTATGAAAGCGGAGGAAGGCGAATACGTTGTAATCGAGGATGCTGAAATTGTCGAAGAACGAACTGACAAGCCGCACAACAAGTAACAATGTACGATCCATGAGCCGAGAAAAAACTACCCTGAAGCACGAATACGACCTGATCATTATCGGAGGCGGCCCGGTAGGTATGGCGCTGGCGCTGGCATTGCGCGGCGGTGGTGTATCCGTGCTGCTGCTGGAAGCACGTGGATTGCCCGAGAAAACGGAAGACTCTCGTCCTCTGGCGCTGTCTCACGGCAGCCGGCTCATCCTGGAGCGTTTAGGCGTATGGAAGCCGTTACCGGATGTCACACCCATTACGACCATTCATATCTCCAATCGCGGGGGTTTTGGCCGAACCGTCATGACCGCTGACGATATCGGTGTGCCGGCATTGGGTTATGTAATAAATCACCATGATGTATTTCGGTCCATGCATAAAGCGCTGAAAAAATGCGATGTTGACTACCTGACCGGGGCGCAGGTAACACGACTGGAGGCTAGCATTGAATCCGGACAAATTGAATTTCAGTATGACGGAGTGATGAAAAAAGCCACCGCCCGGCTGCTGGTGCTGGCGGATGGCGGCCGCCTCACCGCGCAAATCGAAGGTGTGACCCAGCACGTGCATGACTACCAGCAATGGGCGGTTGTTGCGCGTATCAAAAGTGAGTGCTCCCCCCGTTTAGGCGGGCCGGCGGTGCGTTCCCGGGAAATAACCGGCCATGCCGGGAGCGAATTCATGCGTTCTCCCGCTCAGGCAGGTGTGGCTTATGAGCGCTTCACCCCGGATGGTCCGGTGGCACTACTGCCTTCGGGTGACTACTTCGCCCTGGTGTGGACTGTTTCTCCCTCAGCGGCCCAGGAAATTCTTGCTTTGGATGACGCAGCATTTCTTGTTCGACTACATGACCATTTCGGCGATCGTCTCGGCAAGCTCGTCGAGGCCGGTAAACGTTCCGGCTTTCCTCTTACGCTCAAATACGCCACCCCCGTCACGGCTTGCCGTGTGGTATTGATTGGTAATGCGGCACAAACTTTGCACCCGGTTGCGGGACAAGGTTTTAATCTGGGTTTGCGTGATGCCTGGGAACTGGCTGACGAAGTTATCGCAGCTCCCGCTGAGACAGGGACTCCTGCAATGCTTGCAAGATATCGTCATAGGCGCCGGATGGACAGTGGCACCGGGCGAGTATTCACTGATTCCCTGGTGAAGCTTTTTTCAAATGACGATTTTGTATTGGGAAGCATGCGCGGCATGGGGTTAAGCGCGCTGGATTGCCTGCCGCAAGCCAAGCGTTTCGTCGCACGGCGCATGATGTTTGGTGCAAGAGGATAATTTTTAAAAATGCGGGTTGAAGCGGATCGGAGAACTTCGGAATCAAATCGGTCTGTATATCTCTCCAGACCTACGGGGACTACAGAAAATATTAGCGGGTGTCCCTGTAAAATCTTACATCTATCCGTTGCCACGGCGCAAAGATACGCTATCGCGCATTCATCGATAACTGCTAGCGCCACGCGAATTTCAATAGCCTGTTAAAATTGTATCCGTTCTTATCCTTCACTCTTCCGGGCTAGCCCTAACACTCAAAGCAGAAGTATGCAGATCGGCCCTCATATTCTCAAAAATAATCTTATTGTCGCACCCATGGCGGGGGTGACTGATCGTCCCTTCCGGCAGTTGTGCAAGAGCATGGGTGCGGGTATGGCTGTGTCGGAAATGGTATCGAGCAACTCGCTGCTGTGGGGCTCCGAAAAGACCCGGCGCCGCGCCAATCATGAAGGAGAGGTGGATCCCATTTCGGTGCAAATTGCGGGCGCCGATCCGGCGATGATGGCTGAAGCTGCTCGCTATAATGTGGCGCAAGGGGCGCAGATCATAGACATCAATATGGGTTGTCCTGCCAAGAAAATCTGCAACGTAATGGCGGGCTCTGCATTGCTGCAGGATCAGCCGCTGGTGGGAAAGATACTTGATGCTGTGGTAGGCGCGGTAAATGTTCCTGTTACGCTGAAGATCCGTACTGGCTGGGACACACAGCACAGAAACGCACTTGCGGTGGCGAACATTGCCGAGAGCGCGGGGATCCAGGCGCTGGCTATTCATGGCCGTACCCGCGCTTGCGCTTATGCGGGGCATGCCGAGTATGACACCATCGCCGAGGTAAAGGCTGCGGTGAAAATTCCGGTCATCGCCAACGGCGATATCACAACGCCTGAGCAGGCAAGGCGGGTGCTCGACTATACCAAGGCCGATGCCGTCATGATCGGCCGTGCTGCGCAGGGACGGCCATGGATATTTCGTGAGATTAGCTACTATCTCGCCACCGGCAAGCATCTGCAGCTACCGGAAGTTACCGAGATTCATCGTGTGCTCATTGAGCATTTGTATGAACTATATGATTTTTACGGTGAGTATTCCGGTGTGCGCATCGCTCGCAAGCACATCTCGTGGTACACCAAAGGTTTAGTTGGCTCTGCTGTATTTCGTCATGCAATGAATCAATTGCAAACGACCGATCAGCAGGTGTTGGCGGTTAACGAATTTTTTAGTGAGCTTGCCGGCCACGGCCGGCGCTTGACTTACGTTGAGCCAGAGGAGTTGGTCGCATGAGCATTATTAATGAAAACGAAATCGCCCGTTGCGTACGTGAAGCCGTGAATGGTTATTTCAACGATCTAGACGGTGAAAAACCCCATGCCATCTACGACATGGTAATAAGTAGCGTCGAGAAGCCGCTGATCGAACTGATGATGAACCACGCCAAGGGAAATCAGACGCGTGCCGCCGAGTTGCTCGGTATTAACCGCAATACACTGCGCAATAAAATGAAGCAGTATCAGATTAAATAGGCCAGGTAACCCAAGTAGCTCAGGTGGCCGCTAGAATAGCGCGCGATTGGATACTGTGGGGCAGCTTGAGTTATACATTCGGCTATGATTCCAATAAATGACAATTAAACAAGCCCTTATCAGCGTTTCCGACAAAACCGGAATCGTCGAGCTTGCGCGTGAGTTGCGCCAGCTTGGAGTAACCATCCTTTCCACTGGCGGTACCGCCAAGCTGCTCAAGGACGCGGGCCTGACCGTTACCGAAGTAAGCGATTACACTGGTTTTCCTGAGATGCTCGACGGACGGGTAAAAACCCTGCATCCGAAAATCCATGCCGGCATCCTGGCGCGAAACGATTCGCCTGAGCACATGGCAGCTATGGAAAAGGCAGGGATTCCTGGAATTG
>JBKJYB010000083.1:0-2530 GCA_046716045.1 Nitrosospira sp. | reverse complement strand
TCGATATGCTCCTCGGTATCTACCAGAATGTTCTCGAAAATCTCCCGCGACACATAATCCTTGGCGGTTTCGCACGCGGCAATGGCGGCGAGCAGAGTCTCACGGGCAGTTACTTCAAGCTTGAGATCACAAGCCACGCATTCTTCCGCCTTTTCACCAATCATGAGCTTGCCGAGCTCTTGCAGATTAGGCAATCCTTCCAGAAACAGGATCCGCTCGATCAATGCGTCGGCATGTTTCATTTCCTCAATGGATTCGTCGTATTCGTGCTTGCCCAGGCTGTTGAATCCCCAGCTTTTATACATGCGAGCATGAAGGAAATACTGATTGATGGCTGTCAACTCGTGTTGGAGTTGGCGGTTTAGCCACTGGATAATGTCTGCGTTGCTTTTCATGTTTGCCTCCTCAGGCGAGATCTCGTATATGCGAGTGGGTTTATGTGGGCTGGTATTGCGCCAGCGTTCTCTGCATCAGTGTTTGTTCCAACACCTCCTTCGCGTGGCAGGCACATATCCCGCATTGCTCGCTTACACCCAGGCGGGTTTTCAAATCCCGCATCCGGTCAGCGCCGTTGTGGACAGCCTCGCGGATTGCGCTATCGGTTACACCTTTGCAGACACAAATATACATGATAAGCGCCTCAAGTCTACTATTTAGTTAAAATCAGTTTGCCGTTACGCGTGCGGCGCAAACGGTATTGCTCGCCCTGGAGCTGAATAAACACCTCATCTCCATGTTGAAACAAGGTATCGCTGTAAATCCGCTCGTTCTGCTCCAGCATGGCAAAGTTTCTTTTATTAACATCCACTTCCGGAACTACGCTTGACTTTTCCATTCAGTGCTCCTTCCGCGACTATTAATGAGAATGATTCGTAATTATATTCACTTTTAAGGGAAATGCAACACTTAATAAAATAAATTTGAAAAATCACTGAAGATGGCATCCAAAAAGGTGGGGGGCGGCTTATCCGGCATAGCGGCAAGCGGGAATTGGAAATGTTCTGAGCGTAAGCGCGCGGCGCTTCAGAGAAATTATTTATGTTATGATGCGGCACATAATGTGACAGTAATACCAACCGATGGTATAGACCGGGATAATGAATTTCGTCATTCCAGGCTTGACCCGGAATCCAGTCCAAATGAGCTTGTACCTGGGTTCACGTAGATGGGTAAAGCGAAGCGTAACTCATCAAAACCACACATAACGCATCAGTCATGACCGGATAATACTGCCTGAAGGGTTGCGCCTCACTCCATCCATTGAAAACCATATAGAAACATAATGTACTTTGAAGTGCTGAACCCCGCACCCTTTGCCCATCCCTGACGGATCGACCATGGATGGGATTCATTCAAAAAAACCCCCTAATGTTGTGTGGTATGGCGGAAAAGTTCACCCTGAGGATCGTTCGCGTTTGCTCGAGCAACGTCCAGCAACGATCTGGTTCACTGGCTTGAGCGCATCCGGCAAGTCAACGTTGGCATTTGCCCTGGAACGCGATTTGATCGACTTGGGCCATGCCTGCTATGTGCTTGACGGAGACAATATCCGGCATGGGCTGAACAAAGACCTGGGGTTTTCTCATCAAGCGCGCACCGAAAACATTCGCCGGGTAGCAGAAGTGGCGCATTTGATGAATGATGCGGGATTGGTGGTCATCACGGCTTTTATTTCTCCCTACCATGATGACCGGGAACTGGCGCGGCAAATTATTGGCGCGGATCACTTTGTCGAAATTTATGTCAACACACCTATCGAGGCATGTGAGGCGCGCGACCCCAAGAACATGTATAAGCAGGCGAGAGCGGGTAAAATCCGGGAGTTTACAGGCGTGAACGCACCTTATGAGCCGCCTGGTTCGCCTTATATGACGATTGATACCTCTATTGAGGACCTCGAGGAATGTACGCGAAAAGTGTTATGTGGAATAATCGACGGCCTCGGGATATCTACAAACGCTAAGCAAGCCAATTTTTGACTAATTCGGCAGAGCACCTCCGACAGACTGCGACCCCAAGCTGCCGTTCATGCTTCAGGTCATGTTAAAGCAAGTTCCGAACTTTAAAGCGTAATTTCATATTAATCAATATTGTCTTTTACCATTTTCAACTCGCAAAACTGTTCAACGTTTTCCAATATTTATTAAAGGGTTGGTACTTCTCATCCTTAATGGTTATGGATTGGACAAGTTACGCGCATTATATCGGCAAGGCGTCTGGATCTGTTTCACATACGTTGCAGATCAATCGTCATCGCATGGGGTGCAAAAAAAACGAACTGAACGTAGTCAGATTCGCTTGAGTAATATGGAACACCTCTTCATCACGATCTCACATGCGAAACCTCTAGTCCGCTAATCGCATGCAAAATTTCTCCATCTTGCCCCGCGAAATGGCCGCTAGCCTCTGGCGTAATCGAGGCCTGATCACCGCACTGGTTAAACGCGAAGTCATTGGACGCTATCGCGGCTCGATCCTGGGCATCGCGTGGTCATTCTTTAACCCCCTGCTCATGCTCGTGATCTATACT
>JBKJYB010000082.1:0-3390 GCA_046716045.1 Nitrosospira sp. | reverse complement strand
GTATCCTGCTGTTCGAACTGGGAAGCAAGGTAAATCTGCGCTGGCTTAAAGCTAACCCCTGGATTGCCGCTACCAGTCTGCTGGAAGCGATTGCAACTTTTCTTTCTGTGTTTTTACTGTTGTCGTGGTTCGACATTCCCGGCGTCACTTCCGCAGTTGTCGCCACCATTGCGATTGCCACTTCGCCCGCCATCGTGGTGCGCACCGTGACCGAATCGCGCGCTCAAGGTCAGGTGACTGACCGGCTTCTGCTCATGACCGCGCTCAATTGTATCTATGCCGTTATCTTTCATAAGCTGGCCGTCGCTTTCATGCATGGCGAAACCGGCACAGGCTTTGTTCATTCCGTATTACCCCCGCTCTACCTCATCAGTGGATCGGCCCTGCTGGCCTGGCTGTTCGGTGTTACGTTTGAACGAATCCATCATTATGTGGGCCAGCATGAGGAAACGTTTTCTTTTATTTTGTTTGGCATGATCGCATTCGCGACTATCATGGCGTCAACACTCAAGCTCAGCCCAATCCTCGTGCTGCTCGCAGCCGGTCTTATCACGCGCTATCAGCGCCAGCGTCCACGAACTTTTCCGCCCCATTTTGGTTCTGCGGGCGCCGTCCTGGTGGTGCTGATGTTTATTGCCAATGGCCTGGCGGCTGATCTCGGGGGCCTGCGCTCGAGCCTGCTACTGGTCTTGTTGCTCATTATCGTACGCTCAGCCGCAAAGTTGTTGTCTGTGCTCATACTGGGACATTACAGTGGTATTGGCCTGCGTCAAACCATGGCTTTGGGTATTGCGCTTGCACCCATGTCCAGTGTCGCGCTTCTGCTGACGCTGGATACAAGCGCCATGTTTCCCGCCTTTGGCTCAGGAATGGGGCTGGTGCTAATGAGCTGCATCGTCATACTCGAGCTCACGGGGCCCATTCTGGTGCAAAAGGCGCTCAAGTCAGCCGGGGAAACACCGGAGAAGAAAACATGAGCCTGATGTCCTTTGCACCTTCCCGGCCCTTGAGCATCGGTGTGGAACTAGAACTGCAGTTGCTCAGTTGTAATGATTACAACCTGGTTTCCTCGGCCCCCGATATGCTGCGCCGGATTGAAAGAACTCCGCATCCGGGGGACGTCAAGCCGGAAATGACCCGCAGCATGATTGAAATCAATACTTCGGTGCAGCAGGAATATGGTGCGCTGGTCGAGGAATTACGTTCGTTGCGTAACGTGGTATCCGATGCGGGACGCTTTCTCAATGTAGCGGTAGCCGGCGGGGGTACCCACCCGTTCCAGCACTGGAGCGAACAGAAGATTTTTGATGCGCCTCGCTTTCACCACCTGTCCGAACTGTACGGTTATCTGGCGAAGCAATTCACCATATTTGGCCAGCATGTCCACATCGGATGCACCGGCCCGGATGAGGCGCTCCATCTCATGCATATGCTCTCGCGCTATATACCTCACTTTATCGCGCTATCCGCCAGTTCTCCGTTCGTGCAAGGCCATGACACAGGTTTCGCCTCGGCACGTCTTAATTCTGTGTTTTCCTTCCCATTGAGCGGCCGTGCGCCCTTCGTGCTGCGCTGGGATGATTTCGAACAATTCTTCAGTAAAATGACCACGACCGGCGTGGTCGAATCGATGAAGGATTTTTATTGGGATATTCGTCCGAAACCGGAGTTCGGCACCATTGAGGTAAGGGTATGCGATACCCCACTCACCGTTGAAATCGCCGCCGCCATTGCCTGCTATATCCAGGCGATGTCCCGTTACATTATGGTGGAACAGCGCATTGCACCGGAAGAAGACGATTATCTGGTTTACACGTTCAATCGTTTCCAGGCCTGCCGTTTCGGACTTGAAGGGATTTTTATCGATCCGCGCACCCATGAGCAACGCAGCATTCGCGATGATATAGCCGATATGTTGACACGCATCGCCGGCCACGCTACGGAATTACGGGCGGTGGAAGCCATGGAACGTATTCGCGAAATACTTATTGCGGGCAACGGCACAAGCTGGCTGCGCCAGACTTATGCGCGTGAACACAATCTCGGCGATGTCATGCAGCTGCAGGCCGATTTGTGGATGAGTAACTGAGGATCCACAGCCGCCTCACATGACACGCCCGCTACGTATCGGCCTGTCGCCGCGTATCCTGCATCACCCACCCGCGGAATTAGGTTTTCGCAATAAAACCCTACAGTATCTTGAGCAGACTGTTGCCCACTGGATCATGCGCCGTGGTGCGCTGGTTTTTATGCTGCCGGCCATAGAGACGGGGGGTGTGGAACGTTCCAGTGTGCGTGTGAGCGATTATGTCAAGGAAATAGATGGCCTGGTGATGCAAGGTGGCGCGGATGTCAGCCCCGTTTCTTATGGTGAAACTCCCTCGCGGCCAGAGTGGTCGGGCGACCGGGTGCGGGATCTTTACGAAATAGAGTTATTCTGGGAATGTGTCGTCCAGAGCAAACCCGTGCTGGGTATATGCCGCGGGCTGCAGCTTATCAATGTTGCGCTGGGCGGAAGTCTTTATCAGGATATTGCCACTGAACGTCCCAATGCCATTTCACATGTGGACCCTGTGCTGTACGACCAGCACCGGCATGCCATTCATATCGAGGAGAATTCCAGGCTGGCCGGGCTATATAAAGGCACGGATACGCACCTTGTCAACAGCATTCACCATCAGGCAATCAAGCGGCTGGGACGGGACTCGCTGGTTGAAGCGGTATCCGACGGCGATGGCATTATCGAAGCCATACGCATGCGCGGAGAATCCTATGTCACCGCCTTTCAGTGGCATCCCGAGTTTCACGCCGGTGCCAGCGAGCTCCTCGACTCAGGTCCCATATTGGATGATTTCCTTGGCGCCGCCAAAAAACAACGTATATGAATTACCGGGTGCATACCGGCACACTCGGGGGACTTATTCCGGAGTTTTTTCAACCTGCTCGACAACAAATGCCTTGACCGCATCGATATCCGCATTCATCACCACATACCGTTGCGGCGAGCTTTCAAGATTCTCATATCCGGCCGGACGCGCCGGTTCATGCCCAATAGCCTCGACAATGCTCTCGGAAAATTTAACCGGTAGTGCGGTTTCCAGGCAAATCAGCGGCACACCGTCTTCACGATGTTCCAACCCCACTTTCAAACCGTCAGCCGTATGCGGATCCACCAGTACGCCGTATCGCTCCTGAATTTTGCGTATGGTGGCGATGCGCGCTGCATGATTACTGGTTCCTGATACGAAGCCAAAGTCTTTTACTTTTTCCCATAAGGGGGTACCAGCGAGATCGAAGGCGCCTCCCTTGTCCACCGACCGCCATAGCTCCTTCACCTTGGCCGTATCCCGGCCGGTCAGATCAAAAATGAAACGCTCGAAGTTGGAAGCC
>JBKJYB010000081.1:0-5570 GCA_046716045.1 Nitrosospira sp. | reverse complement strand
GAAAGCATGCAAATTCAAATCAATAGACCAGCAACTGCAACAGCCTGAATAAAACGAATGGTTGATTAAACCTAAATCCGGTAGTTGACCGCTCATTTACGAGTTTAGTTATATGATTCATAAAGATTTTCTGTGTCATTTGAGGCTCGCCTTTTGGGTGAGTCAGCTACAGGGTAGATTGCACGGTTTTTATGGCGCATGGCAGCGTTGCAACGCCTTGAAATGGAATAACCATTTCGCGTTGTTGCGCCTTACCCTACACCCCAAAAACTGCACACTCCACCCTGTCCAACTACCGGATTTAGGTTGAATTATCGAATTGGTTGTCGGGTTACGCTTCGCTAACCCGACCTACCATTTATGGTTTATTCCTTTTTCATCTCATGTCCACCGAATTGATTGCGCAGCGCTGACAGGAGTTTGTTCGAGAACGATTCCGCATCGCGCGACTGCAAGCGTTGCAATAATGCCAGTGTAATGACCGGTGCGGCGACATTGAGGTCGATCGCTTCCGCAACCGTCCAGCGTCCTTCGCCGGAATCGGCCACATACGGGGCGATACCTTCCAGCCCGGGATTTTCCGCCAGGGCGGCCGCGGTCAGGTCAAGCAGCCATGATTGCACCACGCTGCCATCGCGCCAGATTTCGGCTATCTGGTGCAAATCCAGGTTCAATTCCTTTTTGTGGCGCAGGATCGCAAACCCTTCTCCATATGCTTGCATCATGCCGTATTCGATGCCGTTGTGGATCATTTTGGTGAAGTGGCCGGCGCCGCTGGGGCCGACGCGTCCCCAGCCCTTGTCCGGGGCGGGAGCAAGGGTTTCAAAGATGGGGCGCAACCCTTCGACCACTTGTTCGTCGCCGCCCACCATGATGCTGTAGCCGTTCTGAAGTCCCCACACACCGCCGCTCGTGCCTACATCGACATAGTGGATCTTGCTCGTTGCCAGCATTTGGGCGCGGCGTTGCGTATCCTTGTAATTTGAGTTACCGCCCTCGATAATTATGTCGCCTGGTATGAGTAGCGGCCACAATGCGGTAATTGTTTCATCCACCGGGGCGCCTGCGGGAACCATCAGCCATATCGTGCGAGGCGACTTCAATTCATTGACGAGCGCTTCGAGTGTCGACGCCGGCACGATGCCTTTTCCTTTTATTTCTTTTAGCGTATCCGGATTGCGGGCAAAGCCGGCGACGCGGTGGCCGCCGCGCACCAGCCGTTGCGCCATGTTGCCGCCCATGCGGCCGAGGCCGATCATTCCGAGTTCCATTGCGTTCCTCCCGATTGTTTAAAGGCGCACTTCAGGAACCTCTGAATAAAGTCACCGATTTTGCCAGCGATGCGCTCTATGGAGGGCTCGTTCAGAGTTTCCGCAAGGTAGCGCACCGGTGGTTTTGATGGGTTGCGCTACGCTCCACCCATCCTACCCGAGTCCTACCCGAGTTCGGCAGGCTACTAGGCCGCGTGATTTGCGAGGATATCCTGGCGCTTGGTTTTGAGCGCGGCAAGCAGCTTGTCATAAGATGCGGCGAAAGCATCCACGCCGTCATCCTGGAGTTTTTCGGTGATGGCGTCAAGGTCGATCCCGAATTCCTGCAACTGTGCAATGTCCGCTTCCGCCTGCTTAACGTTTTCCGTGAGCGTTTCATGTACGTGGCCATGATCGCGGAATGCGTCGAGCGTTTTGGGCGGTACGGTGTTGACGGTATCGGGACCGATCAATTGCTCCAGGTACAGCACATCGGAGTATGCCGGGTTCTTGGTTCCGGTGCTGCCCCATAACGGACGCTGTACTTGGGCGCCTTTGCGGCGCAAATCGGCAAATGCTTCCCCATGGAATGTTTCGCGGAAGCGCTGATAGGCGAGTTTGGCGTTGGCAATGGCGATTTTGCCGCGCAGGGCGAGTGCCGCGGGTGATCCGTTCTTTTCCAGCAGGGGATCGACGATACCGTCCACCCGGCTGACAAAAAATGACGCGACCGAAACCGGCCATGCACCCTTTTTACCCGGCGACGCATCTTCCCTGCCGCCAAGCCCACGAATATAGGCCCGTGCCACGTCTTCATAATGGCGCAGCGAGAACATCAAGGTTACATTGATATTGATACCCGCGGCGATGGATTGCGTAATAGCGGGGATGCCCGCCGGGGTGGCGGGAATTTTTATCATCAGATTGGGGCGTTGCACCGCGTCCCATAGCCGCTTTGCTTCCGCTATGGTTCCGTCGGTATCGTAGGCGAGATGCGGCGAGACTTCGAGGCTGACATAGCCGTCGCCGCCTTGGGTTGCGTCATAGACCGGCCGCAGCACATCGGTAGCCTTGCGAATATCTGCAACAGCCAGCGCCTCAAACAGCGCCTTGTCGGTTTGTTGTCTATCGGCTTTCAGCAATGCGCGCAGCGCGTCGTCGTAGCTGTTGCCCTGATTGATGGTTTGCTCGAAAATAGTGGGATTGCTGGTTACGCCGCGCAGCTTGTCTTCGGTTACCAGGCGTTGCAGTTCTCCGCTATTGATGAGATCGCGGCTGATCGAATCCAGCCAGATGGATTGGCCGCACTGCAGTATCTGCTCTAAAGGATTCATGTGTTTTAAAGTCCCGTAATGTGCCGCTGTGGTGAACAATCCGCGCCGTGTAGTGAACGGCAATTTGCTGTCTCACTATGCCGCAGCGGGCGGTTGAGTTGACGTAACTGTATTGCGGTATTGCGCAGTTGATGGTGCGCTGATGAAGCAAGGCGCATCTATACGACAACGGAAGCGCCCGATCATTCATGGGCACCTCGATATAAATTCAAATTTGCGAGCATTCGCTTTGCGAATTTGCCTGTTTACTCCGCTCTGCCATGGGCTAAAAATGATTCTTCCAGTCGCGGATTGCGGCAAATACGCTGACAGGATCGGATAACGGCTTGCCCGCATAGACGCTGGCATTGCGGATGATTTCCGGCTGGTCGCAACGCAGGAACGGATTGGTAGCTTTTTCCATTTCGATAGTGGAGGGCAGGGTGGGTATATTCTGTTTGCGCAATGCTCCAACTACCGTTTCGCGTTCGATCAATGCCTGGTTGCCGGGCTCGACCACACGGGCAAAACGGATATTGTTCAGGGTATATTCGTGACCGCAATAGACCTCGGTTTCTTTAGGTAAATCGGCCAGTTTTTGCAGTGAATCAACCATTTGCTGTGCGGTGCCCTCAAATAATCGTCCGCAACCGCAGGCGAACAGGGTATCCCCACAAAACAGCAGGTTTGCGCCATAATACGCAATATGCCCGGCGGTATGGCCGGGGATATCCAGCACCCTGAGGCTGAGCGGGAATTCCGGAATATAGGCATTGCCTTCTTCGCTCTCTTTGTCATTGCATTCCTTGAGATGGTGCGTGACGGTGGGAATCGATTCTTTCGCGGGACCATAAACCGGCACCGTGAATTCCCGCAACAGCGCGGCGTTGCCTCCCACATGGTCGTTGTGGTGGTGGGTGTTGAGAATAGCGACGAGTTTCAGTTTTTCTTGTTTCAGGTAATCCAGCACGGGTGAGGCGTCGCCCGGATCGATCACGGCAGCGTGGCAGTGGTCGCGGATAACCCAGACATAATTGTCGTTGAATGCGCGAATTGCAACGATATGCGGCATAGTCATGATTGTCGGCGGTCGAATTGGGTTGTGGATCCGATGGGCAGGGTGATGCAATACGGGTTATAGAGGAATGCGTGATTGAACGATGAGTTTTTATATTAGTCCATAATCGAGTTCTCTTCTGCGGTTCTTCAATATATATGCCGATAAAAAATAGGCTGGAATGGTTTGACACCTGTCTGGGCCAATATCTGCTGGAGCGGGAGCAGAACCATTTCGATCAGGCTGTGGTGGATGTGTTTGGCTACAACGCCATGCAGATAGGGTTTCCGCAATATGATTTTCTACGCGCCAATCGCATGCCATTGCGGTTCCGTGCGGCATTGGAGGAAGGTGCTGCGCTACGGGCGGCTCCTGATTTTCTGCCGATTGAAACGAACAGCATAGATCTGGTACTCCTGCCCCATGTGCTTGAATTCAGTGCCAATCCTCATCAGATTTTGCGCGAGGTGCAACGGGTACTCATGCCCGAGGGTCATGTAATTGTCTGTGGCTTCAATCCTCGCAGTCTTTGGGGTGTGCGTGGGTTTTTCGGATTGATGGAGGAGCATTTTCCCTGGCGCGGCAATTTGATTTCCATGCCGAAGCTCAAAGACTCGCCGGTTGAGAAGCATTTTCCCTGGCACGGCAAGTTCATCGCACTGCCAAGACTCAAGGACTGGTTGACGTTATTGGATTTCGAAATCACTAAAGACCGCTTATGTTGCTATGCGCCCCCATTCAGTCAGGAAAAATGGCTGAAGCGATTCAATTTCATGGAGACCGCGGGTGATCGCTGGTGGCCATTTTCCGGCGGTATATACTTTCTGACGGCGGTCAAGCGCGTGCATGGTATGCGCGTCATCAAGCCCGAGTGGAAAGAAGTACGCGCCGCCAGGCGAGGCATGGCGCCGATAGCGCAAAAACTCGGCGGCAGCACGTCCGGACAAGAGCCACGCCGGGCCGCGCGCGGCAAGATCACAGTGAAGACCACAGCGCAAGGCCGGGATTAGGTGAAAGTGTGAAAGCGAAGCGTGACGGAGTAGTGGAAATATTCACCGACGGCGCCTGCAAGGGCAATCCGGGCGTTGGCGGCTGGGGCGCGTTGCTGCGATACAACGGTCACAAACGGGAGCTGTATGGCGGCGAAAAGCTGACGACCAATAACCGCATGGAACTGCTTGCGGTCATCCGCGCGCTGGAAGCTCTGACCCAACCATGCGAAGTGCGGCTGCATACCGACTCCCAATACGTGCAAAAGGGCATCAGCGAATGGATCCATTCCTGGAAAAAACGCGGTTGGCGCACCGCTGACAAAAAGCCGGTAAAAAATGATGATCTATGGAAAGAACTCGATGAGCTGACGCAGCGCCACCGGATCGAGTGGCTATGGGTGCGCGGCCATTCCGGTCACGAGGGCAATGAACAGGCGGACATACTTGCTAATCGCGGGGTGCAATCGGTACTGGAGAAGCCGGTGTTGGCAGGTGAGTGATTTTAGAATTAACAGAAATTATATAGAAATAAAGGAAGTTGACGGATTTTATCGGAAAAAGCCTGCATCAACATGAGTTTTGAATAGGAATATAAACCCGTGCGCCAGATTTTTATCGACACCGAAACCACCGGTTTGGAACCCCGGCTTGGTCACCGTATTATCGAAATCGCCGCGGTGGAAATGCGAAGCCGCCGATTTACGGGCCGCCGCTTTCATCGCTATCTGAATCCCGAGCGGGAGAGCGAGGAGGGCGCATTGCAGGTTCATGGATTGACGACAGAGTTTCTTCAGGATAAACCGAAATTCCGGGACGTCGTCCATGAATTGCTGGAGTTTCTGGGGGACGCGGAACTCATCATGCACAACGCCGCTTTTGACGTTGCGTTTCTCGATCATGAGTTTGGATTGGCCGAGTTACAGCCCCTGAAAGAATATTGCCATTCGGTGACCGATAC
>JBKJYB010000080.1:0-3328 GCA_046716045.1 Nitrosospira sp. | reverse complement strand
AATAACTATGCGCCTCTTCACGCCTTGCCTGACACCAATCTAACCATTTTTAATGTTCTGTTCCTGGTTTACTAATTTGAATCTGTTACGTGACGATATTACTGAGACCCTAAATAATCAACCGCTGCGCTTCGCGTGTGGCGCCCAGCAACCCAGCTTTCGGGTTCATGACGACACGCACAGGGATTTCACTCATCAGGGTGGAAAAACGCCCCTTGTCGCAAAATGCTTTCATGAAACCGCCTTCTTTCAATTTGTCGATGATTTTGGGCGCAATGCCGCCAGCCACATATACGCCGCCACGGCTCAGCGTCGACAGCGCCAGATTGCCAGCATAAGCACCATATATTTCAACAAATAAATCCATCGCTTTTACCGCAAGGGGATGCTTGTGATTGAATGCGAGATCAGCCACTCGCGCCGCGCCGTCATCCCCCAGACTGGCTTGCGTCAGTTCCGGGGCATCGTTCCGATGATGAAGATTGAGGAACTCGAAAATATTGGTTAATCCCGGTCCGGATAGTAGCCGCTCGACCGATACATGGCCAAACTTCTTCCGTAAATATTGGAGCAAGTGATCCTGCAATTCATCTGCGGGAGCAAAATCTATATGCCCTGCCTCGCTGGGTAACGGTATATAACGATCGCGTTGCCAAATCAGCCATGCCACACCCATGCCGGTGCCCGCACCAAGCACAACACCCATCTCCTTGTCGTAAGGCTCCCCCGTCTGCAACGTTATCAGATCGTTCGCGGACAAAATTTCGATGCTCAACGCCACGGCTTTAAAATCATTGATGAGCTTAACGGCGGGAATGGAAAATTCTCTCGCGATCACCGCGCTATCCATCACCCACGGCAAGTTGGTAAGACTTGCCCGCTGTTGCGTGATGGGCCCCGCCACCGCAAAACAAGCGGATGCCGGATTACCGCTTACTCCGGCCATCGCGGCCCCATCCAGAAAATCTCTGAGCATAACGGAAAAATCCGGATAGTCGCGGCTGGGATAGCGGCGTTCGTAGCGCACCTGCGTACCGCCATCCGTCGCCTCCGCCGCTTGCAGCAAGACTTTGGTGCCGCCAATATCGGCGCTGATAAAATATCCATTCATGATTCGATCCATCGTTGCGCCGGGTCCTGGCGGTAAAAAAGCGCCAACTGTTCATACACCGCCGGAAACTGTAATTTTACCACCACCGGCATCTCGAAAAACCCTTCACTCATGACAGCAAAGAATTCCGCCGGGCTCTCGGCTGCGTAAGGATCGATATAAGAGCCGATGCAAGGATCGATGTCATGGCCGGCATGAGAATCGATAACCATTGCCTCAACCGCATCCACCTCCACACAGAAATCCGCATACGCTTTACTGAATACTTCACTCCAGGTTTGCTGGCTCATGCCGGCGTGCAACGGGGGAGACCCGTTGGCGTCACCGTTCAGCATATCAAGTTTGTGAGCGAATTCATGTATGACCACGTTGTAGCCGGCACCCGCCTCGGCCGCGGCGGTATCCTCCCAGGAAAGAATCACCGGTCCGCCGAGCCAGGATTCGCCCGATACCGGTTCACTCGCGTGATGCACCACTCCAGCCTCATCGGCATATTCATAGTCGCGAATGAATTCACCGGGATAAACAATAATCTCGACCCAGCCGTCGTAGTAATCCAGGTCGAGATTCAGAATCAGAATGCAAGCCTGGGCCGCTATCACCACATGCATTTCCTCGGTGACAATCAGCCCATGCGCTCCACTTATTTGTTTGCCATGAAGGAACAGCGTGGCGCACTCACGCAAGCGCCTAAGCTCGATTGGGCTCAGGCCCCGCAAAAATCTCAGTTGCGCAACCGTTTTTTTCCAGAGATTATCGGGGATGGATTCGTTTTCAAGAATGCGATGACGGTACCAGTCTTTGAAGTTCCAGGACATTAGGGAGCCTCTGAATCAATCCTCGCCGGATTCCATCGCATGGTTGCTTTCCAATTGCGGAACATCCACGTCGACCGCGTCTATTCGCGCGAAGCGCTGACTGATCTTGCGGCTGGAAATATGCACGTCTTCCACGTCCTGATTGGCTTGGCGGATATGATCAGCAAGCTTTTTCATGCGTTCGTCGAAGCGTACAAAATCCTTACCGAGCCGGGAAAGCTCGTGTTTGATGATATGCACTTGCTCGCGAGTTTCTATATCCTTCAGCACCGCGCGCGCGGTATTCAAAACCGCCATTAGCGTTGTGGGCGAAACTATCCACACCTGCTTCTGCATGGCGTAATCCACCACATCGGAATGATACGCATGGATCTCGGCGAAAATCGCTTCAGCCGGGACAAACATCACCGCGCCGTCACAGGTTTCCGGCGGCAGGATGTATTTTCCGGCGATATCATCCACGTGTTTTTTCACATCCGCCTTGAATTGCCTTTGCGCCGCTGCCCGACTGGCCTCATCCGCATCGCGGTCGAACATGCGATGGAAATTTTCGAGCGGGAATTTTGAATCCACCGCCACCATGCCGGTCGGCGGCGGCAGCCGCAACACACAATCCACGCGACTGCCGTTGGAAAGCGTGTACTGCATCGTGTATGCGGCGGCAGGCAAAATGTTGCGCACCAGTGCTTCCAGCTGCACCTCGCCGAATGCGCCGCGCGAACGCTTGTCGCCTAGAAGCTCCTGCAAGCTCACCATGTTGGTGGTAAGGCTGTCTATTTTTTTCTGTGCCTCGTCGATGGTCGCAAGCCGCGTCATGACGCTGGTAAAAGTTTCGTTGGTTTTCTTGAATCCTTCGTCAAGGCGCTCGGTGACACGTCCACTGATCTGGTCCAACCGCGCTTCCACCGTTCCGCGCAACTGCTCGGAAGTTTTAACGAGTGCTTCCGACAACCGGTCACCCTGATTCGCGAGTCCTTCATGCAAATCCTTGAGCATGTCGCGGTGCTTGTCTTCCATCATCCTCGCTTGTTGACCCAACAAGTCACGCACCATTGACGAAAGCATGCCGAGCCTGATTACCAGAAAAGCCATGGTCACCAGTAGAATGGCGGCGGCGGTAACAATCAGCAGGGTTTCAGGCATTATGTTGTAAAGTATACCGGAGAATCCGATTCGCTAGCAGCCTGCCGGACTTTAAGAATCGCAGCTAAAAAATGACTGGGCGAGGACAGATTTTGACGATTTTGATGGCCAATAGTTGTTCTATTGGCCTAAAAAGCGGCGAAATATGGACCGGCCAGACGCTTTTGCAGCCGATTTCCTTTAAGTTCGGCAGGCTGCTGGAAAGCAGCTGCCGGACACTCATCACCTCGGTGGAAATCCCGTGATGGGATTATAC
>JBKJYB010000079.1:0-5392 GCA_046716045.1 Nitrosospira sp. | reverse complement strand
CTACTCAATTCTAATTGGGACTGTATGTTGCACGCCAGTAATAAATCTCTGAAAATCCCCCATGGAGCGCGATGCTGGCTAACTCCGGGACCTGCTCAGAGTTAGCCTGATGTCTTCACGCAAGCATGCAATGGCTTGTTCTCCATTTTTTGTTACACTTACGGTTTTTGCTCTCCGTTAATTCGTCATCAAGGCCGGTTACGCAACGGGCCTAATGCGAAGCTTCCTCGATTTTTATGACCCGACCCCACTAGGCTACGTGTTGTCGCGCCCTCATACCTATGATGCGAGACTTATAAATCCCGAAATGGTAACTCATCCGTGTCGAGATGCCATTTCAGGATGAACATTCACACATGAAATCGCGTTTTCCCCGCTCCGTTCGCTCGTCTGCTTTTTTATTCTGCCTTGTATTCAATGCACTTGCCGACACGCCATCATCAGCATCGAAAAACAGGGGCGAACGGACGAACCCCACCGCCAAGGCGGAGATCAAGGATAACAAACCCGTATTCATCGACACGGAGCGCATACAGGGTCATCATGAATATGAAACTGAGGCCAAGGGCGAGACTGAATTGCGTCGCGGCCCTATTGTCTCGGCCGATCAAAACAACGCGCCCATCAAACAATCCACCGGCGCGCCCAACGCACCAGACGGCACTCCATTGCAGCCGAAGCAGAACTATACACTATCGCCGTTGGCAAAGGATGCGCCCACTTTGGGAGTGCCTGTTACCGCCGCGGGAAGCAAAGATGATGCGCCTGTATTGGCCGGAATCGAGCACTTGCCAGGGCATCATGAACGGGAGGGCGAGGCTAAGCTGCGCGGTGGTCCCCAAGGCAGCCAAGCTGGACCTGCGCTTACTCCATCGACTCCGGCACCCGCATTGAAAGATGGAACCAGGTTGGCAATGCCGGGAGCAGGGACAGAAACCATTCAAAACAGACCCGTATCTATTGGGACTGAGCAAATCTGGGGACACCTTGAGCAGGAGGGCGATACCCGCCTGCGTCTTGGCGGTGCGGTTGCACCGGACGATGTGCCCCGATCGGTGGCGCTGAAAGATGGGGGTGAATTGGCTGCCTCAGCCACCAAGCTGGAAAAGAAAAAAGTTAGACCTGTATTTGTCTCGGCGGATCGCCTAGAGGGCCACACCGGGCGCGAGATTGACGCAATAGGCAAGGCCGAATTGTTTAACGGCGACCAGTTCATCTCGGCGGATCGAATGAAATACCATCAGGATACGGATATAGCGGAGGCCCAGGGCGGTGTGCGTGTCGAACAACGTGGAGACATACTGGAGGGTTCGCAACTCAAGTTCAATCTGGCAGACAAAACCGGGCAATTGAGTCAGCCCACCTATCGTTTAAAAGATGCAAGCAGCCGAGGCAACGCCAATATGCTGCTATTTGAAGGCGAGGATCGATACCGGCTTCGGCAAGCGACTTATACAACATGTCCGGCCGGAGATGATGATTGGCATCTGCAGGCCGACGACGTCGAAATCGACAACGCAAAGAAAGTGGGTACCGCCCGGAAAGTGAAACTTACATTCAAGGATACCCCAATCCTGTATACGCCCTGGATGGATTTCTCATTCAGCGGGAAACGCAAGTCCGGGCTTCTGGCCCCCCTGTATGGTTACAATGTCCGGACTGGTATAGAACTTACTGTTCCGTTTTACTGGAACATCGCACCCAACGTTGACGCAACAATCTCTACGCGAGCGATGTCGCAGCGTGGTGTCGCGTTGAACACCGAGTTCCGCTATCTGGGAGCCAATTTAAATGGCAACTTGATTGCCGAGGTATTGCCAAACGACCTCGACACAAAAGAGACCCGCTATCGCGTGGCGTTTGGACATACTCAGACCATGGGCAAACATTGGCTCAGCCGCCTGGACTACAACAGGGTATCCGATGACACCTACTTCCGTGATCTCGGTAATACCATGAATCTGACCTCCCGAACCAATCTGTTGCAGCAGGGGCTCGTTGCATACAATCGCAATCTGGGAGACAACGGCACAATGAATGTTACGACACTTGTGCAGCAATTTCAGACTATCCAAGATCCCCGGAACTCCATTGTAGCGCCTTACAAGCGGCTACCGCAGGTTACCCTTACTGCAAATAAACCCGATGTTCTCGGATTGGATTTTAATCTTGTCAGCAGCTGGACAAATTTTTCCCATCCTACTCTGGTAAGCGGCCAACGCGTCACGTTCTTTCCCAGCGTCAGCTACCCTATGCGCAGCGCATTTGGCTATATCACGCCCAAGGTTGGTATCCACCACACGACGTATAACCTGGAGTCCCCTGGTTCATCCTCTGGAGCGCCACAAGATACAAATCCGGCCCGCACCCTGCCGCTGTTCAGTGTGGATAGCAGCGTCATGTTTGATCGCAAAACAGAACTGCGCGGAGAACGATTCACTCAGACTCTTGAGCCACGGCTTTTTTATGTTTATGTACCGTTCCGTGACCAGAATTCTCTACCCAACTTCGATTCCGCCAAGACGGATTTCAGTTTTGCCCAGATGTTAACCGAAAATCGTTTTAGTGGCAGCGACCGTATCAACGATGCAAATCAGCTGACCTTCGCGCTTACGTCCCGTCTGATAGAGGCGGATACCGGCAAAGAGCGTTTGCGGCTCGCCATTGGTCACCAGATAAGCTTTATCGATCGTCGCATAACTCTGGATGCACCTTCGACAATCAACAGAAGACCAGATTTTATTGCCGCAATTACGGGGTTTATCACACCAACAATTAGCAGTGATACCAGCGTCCAATTTGACCATAACAGGCTTATGGCTGACGTGGTGCGTTCAGGCTTGAGCTACCGCCCCGAACCTGGCAGGGTAGTAAATTTTGGCTACCGGTTTACCCGCGATGTGTTGCACCAGGTCGATGCGTCGTCACAATGGCGGTGGTCCGAACGATGGCAAACTGTGGCACGGCTGAATTACTCGTTACAGGATCAGAAGATTCTGGAAGGGCTGGCGGGACTCGAGTATAATGCCTGCTGCTGGTCGCTACGGTTCGTAGTCCAGCATCTGACTCTTGCCACTCAGAAAACCACCACGGCAGCTTTTTTGCAACTTGAGTTGAATGGCCTGATGCAAATCGGATCAAACCCACTACAGGTATTGCAGCGTAGCATCCCTGGATACACCAGGACCGGCAGCCAGGGGAGTGGCACAGTGGAGGGGCCATAGCCCGGATCGTAACTGCGAAGGCTCGCGGGATCGCCATGATTTCCTTACTCTGCAATCTCTGATACGCTTATTACATGGGCACGAAATTTTTGTTACGTCCCCCTGTTCTGCTGGCTATGCTTACAGCCGGAATCGCTATCGCTCAACAGCCCGCCCATCCCAGCCGTATTCAAACCATAGACCATATCGTCGCGGTTGTGAACGAGAATGTAATTACACGTCACGAACTGGATGAGATGCTTAGAACCGCTGTTAAGCAATTGCAGAAGCAGGGGATGCAGGCCCCCGCACCGGCGGTACTGGAGAAGCAGATGCTGGAGCGCATCATTGTCAATCGCGTACAGTTGCAACTTGCGAAAGAAACGGGTCTGACCATCAGTGATGCCGAACTCGACCAGACCATCCGTCGCATCGCCCAGGAAAACAAATTGTCATTGCCGGAATTTCACAACGCGCTTGAGCAGGATGGAATCAGTTTCAACAAGTTCCGCGACGAGATTCGCGATGAAATTATTTTGGTCCGGTTGAAAGAACGCGAAGTAAACAATCGGATAAGCGTGACTGAAGGAGAAGTGGACAATTTTCTGCATACACAGGAAAATTCGGTGGATGGTAACTATGAATACCGGATTGCGCACATTCTGATCCAGCTACCGGAGCAGCCGGATGCTATAAAAATTGAGGCCATGCGGCAGCGAGCAGAAGCTGCCATGGCTCAATTAAAGAATGGCGCCGAGTTTACCAAGATCGCCGCGGAATTCTCCGATGCCGGCGACGCCATGCAAGGCGGTTTGCTGGACTGGCGCCCCGCCAACCAACTAACAAAGAAATTTGCCGAATACATAACCCCAATGAAACCCGGCGAATTATCTTCGATAATCCAGACTCCCAACGGCTTTCATATCCTCAAGCTGGTCGACCGGCGCAATCAAAACGAAGCTGTAACGATGGTGGATCAGACCCATGCTCGCCATATTCTTGTAAAAATCAATGAGCTTACATCGGAAGGCGATGCCCGGCGCCGCATAACCGAGTTGAAAGAGCGTCTGGACAATGGCGGAAAATTTGACGCACTGGCGAAGCTGCACTCTGAAGACGCCAGTGCCGCATCAGGGGGCGATTTGGG
This sequence comes from Nitrosospira sp., assembly GCA_046716045.1. Lineage (GTDB taxonomy): Bacteria > Pseudomonadota > Gammaproteobacteria > Burkholderiales > Nitrosomonadaceae > Nitrosospira. The sequence goes on along the minus strand of JBKJYB010000079.1, from coordinate 1,042 downwards.
CTGGGTCTCGCCCGGCGACACCGTACCGGAGTTCGAGCACGCCATGAGCGCGCTTAAGGACGGCGAAACCAGCGGACCGGTGCAGTCTCCATTTGGCTGGCACCTGATTCAGGTAATTGAACGCCGTTCCCAGGACATGAGCAAGGAACGGAAACGGCAAACGGCGCGCCAGGCAATCCGTGCGCGGAAAGCCGACTCGGCTTTCCAGGATTGGGTGCAACGATTGCGTGATCGGGCTTACGTCGAATACAGGCTGGAGGAAGGTTAGTATCGAGACACTGCGATCAGCTTCATTCGATATCGAGGGTGAAGGAAACAAATTTTTTCCGGCGACACCATGACCCCGCCTGGATTTGCCACTACTCGAAATCTGATCCTCACCGCTGGTGAGCCTGCTGGAATCGGTCCTGACTTGTGCGTGCAAATCGCTCAACGAGATCTGCCATGCAGGCTGATTGTCATCGCCGACCGTGAATTGCTGCGGGAGCGAGCACGATTATTACGGCTTCCGCTGGAAATAACGGACTACTCCCCAGTTGTTGAGATTGAACATAAGACCGGCAGCTTGCAAGTGCTGCATATGCCACTGGCCGAGTCCGCTGTTCCCGGCAAGCTTAATCCCGCCAATGCCCGCTATGTTTTAAACACCCTGGAACGCGCCGTGGAGGGATGCGGCAAGGGCGAATTCAATGCGATGGTAACGGCGCCGGTTCATAAAGGCATTATCAACGACGCCGATATCGCCTTCACCGGTCACACCGAATACCTGGCTCAGATCACGAACAGCCGGGTAGTCATGATGCTGGTTGGCGGTGGTATGCGGGTAACGCTTGCCACCACTCACTTAGCGCTGAAAGATGTTGCGGCGGCTATCACCCGTGAGACGCTGGAACAGAAACTCAGGATTATTCACCACGACTTGAGTACACGCTTTGCAATCGAAAGCCCTCGCATCGCCGTTGCGGGATTAAATCCTCATGCGGGAGAATCAGGCCATCTTGGGAGGGAAGAAATAGACATTATCATTCCTTCGCTGGAGAAA
>JBKJYB010000078.1:0-14535 GCA_046716045.1 Nitrosospira sp. | reverse complement strand
ACTACCTTTGTGGTGCGCCTTGTGATCATCCCGATTTTGGCAGCAACGCGCTCCACGGAGGACTTATTCAGAGGCTTCTTAATTTCTACGTACCGCCTGCCTATACCCGCGGCGGCGAAGAACTGCCGCGCGGACAAGGCTGATACAGGTGGGCGAAACAAGAATTGGGATTTCCGGCTGGCGCTATCCGCCGTGGCGCGGCATCTTTTATCCCCTCGGCCTGCCCCAGCATCGCGAGCTCGAATATGCGTCCCGTGCGTTTTCGACAATAGAAATCAATGGCACGTTTTATTCGCTCCAGAAGCCGGAGAGTTTCGACCGCTGGTACCATGATACCCCGCCAGCCTTCGTTTTCAGTGTCAAAGGTGCGCGCTATATCACCCATATCCGGCGCCTGCGCGATGTCGATGGCCCGCTCGCCAACTTCTTTGCTTCGGGAATATTCAACCTGCGAGAAAAGCTCGGCCCCATTCTGTGGCAACTCCCACCCAGTTTTCGCTATGACCCGGAAAGGCTAAAGCATTTTTTCGAGCTTCTGCCGCGCGACACCGAACAGGCACTAAGTCTTGCCCGTCGGCGCGAACCCCGCATGACCGGGCGCGTACGCTTGGCGATCGACGCCCCCCGCATATTGCGCCACGCGATTGAGATCCGGCACGAGAGCTTCATCGATGAGTCTTTCGTGCAACTGCTACGTGAGTACAATATTGCGCTGGTCGTCGCGGATACGGCGGGAAAGTGGCCCTATCGGGCAGATATTACCGCCGATTTTATCTATCTTCGTTTGCATGGCGACAAAGAGCTTTATGCAAGCGGCTATACCCCTGAAGCGCTGACGCGCTGGGCGGCGCGAATTCGCGCCTGGTGCGCAGGCTCTCAGCCGGACGACGCGCGTCTCATCTCGACACAATCCCCACCGCTACAGCATTCTCGCGACGTCTATTGTTACTTTGATAACGATGTCAAAGTGAAGGCGCCGTTTGACGCCCATGACCTGATAACAAAGCTGTAGTTTTCGCCTGATCCTGTACCTGAATCGCTTTTGCAACGGCCGGCCAAACCACCGCCGGAACCGCTGCCTGAACGATATTCGCCACCCCGGACATTCTCACCTGTCCGGCGTTTTCTCAACCATGATAAGATTCCATCTCGTACGCTACCTTCGCTCACTCAAAAGGGTTCCTTTGTCCCTCAATTTGGATTCCGAGTTGATCATGATCACGTGTCCTCACTGTGACAGGAAGTTCGAAGAGACAATCGCGCGGCTAAAGTACGAACCAAAACTTTCTTGTCCTGACTGCGAAAGGTATATCGGAGTGAATCTTCTGGAGCTACATGTCGCACTCGAATCAGTTCGGCAATCCAGCGATGATCTCCTCAAAAAATTGCTTAACGCTGATAAGTGATTTTTTGATAACGAGGCCGCGTTACCAGCGATGAGCCATATTTATAGTTATTTTACGTAATTTTATCCTCCTTCCTGGAGGATAAAATTCAGTTTTGCGCAGCATTCTTTCTTTTGTGAGAGAACCATCCCTTCTTCGGCATTGATACATTGGCAGGTGCTCGAACCCTGCCGGCAAAAATATCAAATTATGCCTTTCCCCACCGCGCTGCCACCGCCTGATGGCCATTGCCGCAATCGCAGCAGGTGGGTGGATGTTTTCTTGCATCGGCCAAGCGTGAGACTACTGCCGAGCTCAGCCGTTTTAACCGTAGTTGTACTTCAGTCCAGTATGTAAAGCGCCCAGAACCGGTAAAATGTCGTTACAGGACAATTCTTTCCAAAAATAACATACGGACTCAATAGCCGATCCGCTCCGCTTCAGACAGGCATAAATCATCGTATCGCTAAACAGATCTTAATCGGCAGACCCGGCAGGAACCTTGAGTTTCGCTACCTGCGCAATAGCGAAGCATCAGCCGGCATGAGTATTTTTTGCCTTGTGGTGTGGATTAAGAAATAGAGATCATGAGCTCCTGGCGTTCCTCAATCATGTCAATTGGTGCGCCGTAGCAACGCTAGAATGAATAGGAGACGTGGACCGCGACATGAGCGACTCACATGTCCCAATCCACAACCAACAGCTCACGGGGAGGTGAGTATGGAGGCAAACTACCAGCCCTGCAAGCTGCGTGACGCTTGTCTGACGCCTGACCCGATGGGTGGGACGCACATGAAAGCAACTTTCGGCCCCTACGTCATAAGCGCCGCGAAATCTCTCGATCGCTCAGAATGTCTGGTAAAAACATCATACTCGAGAAAAGGCTACTCAGTGGATCACATCATGACACCAGCAGATATGGTATTCGACGCTGTATTTTGCGGCATGGTGGTTGGCACAGTGATGATGCGACTGGATTCCGCTAACGGATTATATGGGGATGCAACGTATTCCCATGAACTGGATGCTATGCGGCTTTCTGGGAGGAAATTGGCGGAACTATCCAGGTTCGTCATCATGCCTGGTCAACCGACAAGCTCAGTAATGGGCGCATTGTTTCACTTTATCTATATATATTCGCACCTGATGAACGGCGTAACCGACCTGATCTGTGAAGTTGTGCCCAGTCACGTGGCAGCGCAAAAACGGCTCCTCGGATTTTTGCAGATTGCCGGCCCGAAACGCTGCGAGCGAGTAGGAGTAGATGCAGTGCTATTACATAGGGCATTAGAGATTGAATCCTAATGTTCATTGCGCTGGCGCCACCCCTGATGATGAAAGAACTATGGGGTGGAAGGTGGCGGGAAGAGGTCGCGCAATATTTTGGCAAAGTGGGCGGCATCGCTTGCGCCCGATAAAGTGGTGATGGAAAGCACGGGGATCTACTGGAAAAGTCCATATGCCGCGTTGGAGGCGGCCGGGCATTTGCGCACAGGTCGTCAATGCCCGGCACGTCAAGAATGTCCCCGGTCGCAAGACCGATGTCGGCGATGCATAATGGCTTGCCACCCTGGCACGTACCGGACTTTTGCGTGCCTCGTTCGTGCCGCCGATGGCGCTGCGTGAATCGTATCCAGTCTATCTTCCAGTCGAAATTCCAATCCTTGCTGTGTAAAGATATTGCATTAATTGAAGGAATCAACTAAAAATAAAATTGAAGCTGGGTGAATTTGCCGCGTTAATTGATAAGTATTCGGCTATCGCAGTGCATTGTCGCCATCCGGAATAATAGTAAAACGATTCAGAGCTGCTGAACAACGATAACAAAAACGTTAGGGGAGGCTTTGATGCTGGAGAAAATCGGACGCTTCAAAATTCTTGAAGAGCTGGGCAGGGGCGGCATGGCGGTCGTTTATAAAGCTTACGATCCCAATATCAACCGTCCGTTAGCCATCAAGGTTCTGCTGGAAGAACGCTGCGCAAATAAAGAGTATCGTTCCCGATTTCTGGCGGAAGCTAAAGCTGCCGGTCTCTTGTCTCATCCCAACATTGTTACTATCTATGATATCGGCGAAGTGAACGATCGTCCGTATATCGTCATGGAACTCCTGGAGGGTGAATCCCTCGACGATTACATGAAGTCGACACCCAATCGCTCTCTTCGCGAAGATCTCGCTATCGGTATTCAACTCGCGAAGGCGCTGTATTATGCACACAGCAAAGGGATCGTTCATCGCGACATCAAGCCAAGCAATATTATCCGTGCCAAAGGCAGCAATAACATAAAAATCACAGACTTCGGCATCGCACATGTCGAAGACCCGGAACAGACAAGGCAGACTCAGATGGGTGAAGTGCTGGGGACGCCTCAGTATATGTCTCCCGAACAAGCGCTGGGCAAGCACGTTGATGCACGGTCCGATCTCTACTCTGTTGGTGTTGTGCTTTACCAGTTAATGACAGGAAAAAAGCCTTTTGAAGGCGGCACCATCGCCACGCTGCTGCTGCAAATCACCACGACCGAACCGGTGCCAATCGATCAGATCGTCCCCGGCATTCCAAGATCGATAAAGTTCATTGTTGAGCGTCTGCTCAGGAAAGATCCTGAAAAACGGTTTCAGAACGGCAAAGATCTGGCCGATGCCTTGATTGATGCGGTAGAAGAAATTCGCCAAGACGAGATACAGCGCGCAAAACCAAAAGTATTACCGATTCGCGTGAAATGGACCTTTATCATGACCGTCATTGTCTCGGTCACCATGATCATCGGCGCTACTTGGTTGTACAAGCGCCAGTATGCCAGTATTATCCAGCAGGCTACCGAGTATGGCAGCTCCATGGTTCGTTTCATCGCGGCGGAAAGCGCCGAGAAAGTATTCAATGAAGACTGGATCTTTCTCGAAGTATTTATTCAGGATGCGATGACCGGACAACGATTTGGTTATCTTGGCCTGGTGGATAGCCATGGCGTAGTCAGGGGAAGCAGCGCGCCTGATAAGGTTGGACAACCTTATCAGAAAATAGAAAATGGTGAGCTGATTGCCAAGATTGGTGATGTTTCCATACAGCGCTACGATGTATCGAAATCATCCTCAATGATGGACTTTGATGCTCCGGTTGTATTTCGTGACAAGGAGATAGGCCGTATTCATCTGGGCATGCAATGGGACCCTCTGGACGAGCTGAGCAAACAGATAGTTTTTACGATGTTGTTGCTCATGGTAGTGACAGTCGCTGCGGCATCGGTTGTGGCTTACGTGTTTGCGGGCGCGATATCCAACCCGATAAAGACGTTGCGAAAATCATTTGAAGAAATCAAAAAAGGGAACTTGGGTTACCGGATTGCGCAGACAAGGAAAGATGAATTCGGCGAACTCTTCGAGTCTTTTGATGAGATGGCCGATACGATACAAAAAAGCAGCGAGAATACGATTGACGCTCGTACGCTATCAAATAACGAGAAAAATACGGATACTCATGGCGCCGGCTAAATTCTTCACGTTCTTTTCGCTGATTGTTTTAGCGGGATGTGCCAGCATGCCCGCTGACATACCCATAAGCAAATCCGGTGAAAGCCGCGGAGAGGAATACGTCATACATACCGCGATACCTGGTGATACATGGGCTTCGCTTGCTGATAGCTACTTGAAAGATAAAAGTAAATGGTGGCTGATTGCCGATTTTAATAAAACCGATGAAGTTGTAGCCGGTCAACAAATTGTTATCCCCCTCGTTCATCCCAATCCAATCGGTGTTTACTCATCGGGGTATCAAACAGTGATGGTGCTTTGCTATCACAGGTTTGGCGCGAATAAATCAAAAATGGTTATCACCCCGGGAGATTTCGACGCTCAGATGGCGTATCTTAAAAAACATGATTATCGGGTGATTCCGCTTACCAGCATTCATGCCTTTTTAAAGGGAGACACCGCGCTCCCTCAGCGTGCGGTGGTAATAACCATAGATGACGGCTATCGATCTTCATACGATATTGCCTATCCTATCCTGAAAAAATACAATTTTTCTGCCACCCTATTTGTTTACTCGGATTTCATGGGCTCTCGAGATGCATTAGGCCGGAGTGAAATGAAGGAAATGATCGGATCCGGTCTCGTTGACATCCAGCCCCATTCAAAAACACATATTTCCATGGGCAAGCGTCTGGCTAATGAAAGTGACGAAGCGTACCGCAGAAGAATAGATGAGGAAATCAGAATCCCCAGTCAACAAATTAAAAAGGGGCTGGGTTTGCCGCTCCATACATTTGCTTATCCCTATGGTGATGCCAATGACTTTCTGATTTTACAACTCAAGAATGCTGATTACCGTGCCGGTGTCACCGTCAATGCGGGTGGCAACCCTGCTTTTGCCTATCCATTCAAGCTGAGAAGAACGATGATTTATGGTGATCGAGATATGGCTTCTTTCGTCAGGAGTCTGCGGGTGTTTACCACGGAAAATTTAAAATGACCTGTTCCTGGTTACATCGCCTGATTATCATGATATTTATTGCCGCTGGCTTGTCTGGCTTGGGCGGTTGTGCTCAGTCTCCAGATAGGCGTGTCTCCGAACCCGTTTCCACAACGGTTAGTAGAGAAAAATTGGCGCTGCGCTTGAAAGACAGGGGAGAGTTGGCAGAAGCGCTTGTCCAATGGAAGATTCTCGCGACTATTGAGCCTTCCAATGCGGATTATGAAACCCAGATCGACGCCACAAAACAGCTTATCGACAAGAAATCAAAGTATTTCATTGATGATGGTATTACAAGCTTGAGCCAGGGAGACCGGGAAGCCGCAAGATTATCCTTTTTAAAGGCACTTGCATTAAATCCAAGAAATAACCAGGCTTTCAATTACTTACGGCAATTGACCATACAGTATCCCGCTATCGGAAAAAATAGCGGCAGGCTGGATGGCGTGTGTTGCATGAACTACAATACCAATGTGGAAGCAAAAGAATAGCGTGCCGGTATCGGGTTATGACTTGATGTGCGGTGTGTGCGAGCTTTGACGGGTTACGCCACGCAACTCCCCGCATAATCCTCGCTTATTTACGCTGTCGCCCGGATTGTTCGCGATCCAGAATTGCCCTTATTTCATTACGATTAGACTTTGCCAGTTCGTGATCAGGGTCAATCTCCAATAGCTTATCCAGACTGCTGATTGCCTCGGTAAAGTTTTGACGCCTGCGGGCGCGAACGGAATCGGCATAGTAAGTTTCCACGACCTGAGGTCTTATTTTTGCCAGCGCAGTCTTCGCGCCAGCATGCTCTGGTTCCAGTTTCAATGTGTTGGCGTAGGCCGCGTAAGCTTTGGTTAATTGGCCACTACTTACCCACTGATTACCTTCTTCGTAGGATTGTTCAGCATTACGATACATATCAATTTGATTACTCTGCTTCTTCAAACGCTCGTTCCCAGGGTAAGCGCGTAATGCTTTGGATAATAGTTTATCTGCTTCCGCGAGTCGGCCGGAGTCAGCTAATTTCTTTGCGTAAGCCACATATACCGTAATCAAAAAGTCACTTACCTCGGCGTTGCCGCCCCCTTCCGCATGTATGCGCTCCAAGGTGCTGATTGAATCCGCAAGTCGGCCATCCGTATACAGTTTTTTAGCTTCGGCTAATCTCAGATTGGATACGTCCGGTGTTACCGGTTGTTCGAGAGACGTTACAGAGGTTGCAGCGGTTACCTTACTCGGAGGGGGTTTTTTTCCTGGAATTTTTATGGGCCTCCCGGCTTCCAGATTATCGGAAAGTACAATGTCATTATACTTCGCGAGTATGTAAAACTTGAAGTGATCGCCAAGAAAGCGCCTCGCGATCAGCGAGAGCGTGTCGCCTGGCTGTACTTTATAGGGAAAGTTTTCTTTGCCCAGCATTTCCACTGGATTGGCATCGATTTGCAGTAATAAGCTGGAGGCATTTTTATGATTTGGTTCCAGCACAAGCACTTGCTGCAATAAGGGTCTGGCTTTTAATCCATCGCCGTGTTGAAGCGCGTCCACGCCGGCTTTGAACAATTCCTTAGCGGTGCCTTGGGGTGCCACAACCACGGGAACCGGCACAGGTTCGGGTTCTGGCGGCAATGGCGCCGGTTTTGGCGCCGGTACCAAAGCACAGCCACTCAAACCGGCAATCAGGAAGATGCAACCATAAATACTTAGGCGTTCCATACCGGCCTTTTCCATGCTCATTTTGTTATTGAGCCTCTAAACGTTTCGATAGGATGGGTTACGCTATGCTCCACCCATCTACATGAGTGTCGAATTGAGAATAGGATATAGGTATATTTTGTTATTTTCCTGTTTCGAATTATAGAACGTATAAGGTATTCCATATTCTCCGCCGGTCACTTTAGCGTAGCAACATTATTACTGGCTGACTTTCAACGTATCCATCAGCCGATCCTTGAAGGGATCGCCCAGATTTCCAATATCGCCAACATTGATAAGCTCCTCGAAGGCATTCTTGCCGGACAGTTCGGTACTTTCGATAACCAGGGCATCCGGGGGAAGGCTGGTGGAGATTGACGACATAATATACGTGATGGGCAATGCACCAAAATCTGGCAATTGGCTCGACGCAAGCGGAAAGTGCAAGGTGTTTAGTGTCTGGGCGAGGCCGGGCTGTTTCGAGATGACAACATGCATGGCAAGGTAGTGCAGCACAAACTGTTGCAGTTCGCCATCATTCCGGTTGCGGTTTGTGAGTAGTTCCTTGAGTCGTCTTGGCGAGTAGCCGGTATAGGTGATTGTCGACTTGAACGGACAAGTAACGATGATAGCTTTGCTCTCTCGATCCTTCCCGGCTATATGGATATATTCCCATGGCGTTAGCTCAAGCGACGAGGTCATTGGCATGAGCGGCGAATTGAGTTCCCTGGATAGATGAAACGGCGCCGCGGTTGCAATGGTCTCATACAGGCTTTGCAATTCCTTGAAGGCCTGTTCAGCGCCTTTGACAGTTTCTTTTCCGCTGGACTGGATATATTCACCGAACACGGCCCGCTGGCGAAACAAAGGAGTAAGCGTTGCGATGTACGCCTTCATCTGGCCGCTAATAATCTCACCGGTCGTACGGGTCAGTTTTCTAAGGGTGAGGAGCTTTTGAGTCGTATAAGTATCGTTCATTTGGGCTCCAATAAATAAGGCGTCTGAGGGCATCCTGAACAGATCCGGGACCTTTCTAAACAAACCAGCATCAAGACTGCAATGTCCCCACCCTAAGGATGGATAATAAGCTGATTCAACGCTGTTTTCCAGTCCAGGATGGCATCCCGCGCGGCTGACTGATGTTTTGTGGCGCGGTGGACGATCTGACTATCCATTAACGAGCGATCAGCTTGCCCTCCCGGTGAAACGCAACGGTTTTCTCGAAAGCGCTTTGCCGGACAGTAAAATAAATGCCATCAATAGGTTACGTGGGTGATGGGGGTGTGTTGGGGAAGAATGAGTGATCAACTTCAGGATTTAGTATTATTATCCGTGAAGTTATCAATATGAAACATAGTGATTGACCGTGCCGTTATAATTTTTAATAGCCACCATGAATCTGACACAACCGCCCGACGATGACCGTACCGTCATGCCCCCGTCCGCGCCGGCATCCGTAGATGAACAAGCGGGACAGGCACTCGGCGTGGATAACGCGCTTCCGGCCGGGACGGCGCTCGGCGAATTCGAGATAACCGACCTGATTGGCGCAGGTGGTTTTGGTATCGTATACCTTGCCTACGATCACTCTCTACAGCGCAGGGTTGCTCTCAAGGAATACATGCCGTCAGGGCTGGCGGCACGAAAGAGTGGTATGACCGTCGCGAAATCGAAACAGCATGTGGAGACTTTTCAGGCGGGTCTGCGCAGCTTTATCAATGAAGCCCGTCTACTGGCTCAATTTGATCACCCATCTTTGGTTAAGGTTCACCGTTTCTGGGAAGCCAACGGGACTGCGTATATGATTATGCCGTTCTACGAAGGCAACACGCTGAAGGAAACGCTACGTCAGCGCGGTGAACCGCCAACTGAGTCCTGGCTAAAGCAGCTGCTCGGACATCTGCTCGATGCGCTGGAAATCATTCATAAGGAAAACTGTTTTCATCGGGATATCGCGCCCGACAATATTCTGATTCTCAGAGATGGCCGGCCATTGCTTCTCGATTTTGGAGCCGCGCGCCGTGTCATCAGCGACATGACGCAAAACCTGACAGTTATATTGAAGCCGGGCTACGCGCCCATCGAACAGTATGCCGAGACCAACTCGATGCAACAGGGAGCATGGACCGACATTTATGCACTGGCTGCAGTCGTATATTTTTCGGTCACGGGTAAGGCCCCTGTGCCGGCTGTGGCGCGTATCATGTCTGATTCGTTGGTGCCACTTACCGAGGCTGTCCAGGGCCAAATACAAAGCCGGTATTCCCCGGCATTCTTGCATGGCATCGACAAGGCATTGGCGGTGAAGCCAGAAGAGCGCCCGCGGGATGTCGCCGCGTTCCGTACGCTGTTGGGCCTGGCGGAAACCACCCCAATCACATCCGCCTCATCCCTGGGAGATAGGGTAACCATCGTGCCTGGGGGCGGTTCACCGGAATTAGTGAAGGTGAATAGTAGGCGCCCTCTGGCGCTGTATGGTTTCGGCGGCATGATGTTCCTCGCCTTAATCATTGGGGGCTGGTTTTTGATGCGAGAGACTCCGATTTCCGCGCCTGTGCCGATAACGCCTGAGGAAAACAGGATTCTCGCCACACCTGCTATCCCCGCCGGTGATGCTTCGGTCAACGAGCGAGAGACAGAGGTCGTTAAAGGACGCGCCAGCGATTCCAAACCGCGTGCCACTCCCGAGGTGGCACCCGCCACACTTGGCGCGATACACGCATTGCCACCTAAAGTGGCGCCTGAAATCAGGCAGGGTGATATCATTAATCCGGAAGCGGAACTTACGCCGGGCATCATAAAACGCGAGCGTCCTGACGCTGAATCCCCGGTATCGGCGCAAGCGCCGGCCCGGATTGCGAAAAAACGTGAGTCTTCGACAAGCTCGATCGAAAAAGTGATCAATGCCAGTCTCGCAGAGGGGAGAGCTTGCCTCAGTAACAAAAATTTCGAGTGTGCCATCGCAAAGGCGGGAACGATACTACAACTAGAACCCAACAACGCATCCGCGCGCGCACTTCTGAAAGACGCTAACGTAGCGCAGCAAAAAGCTTGGGAAGCATCTGAACTCAAATAGCGATAATTGGGGGGTATGAATGAAAACCCATAAGCAGCGCAGGTATTGGCGCGCAATAGCGGCCGGAACAGCTATTGTCATGACGTTGTCGAGTTGCGCCTCGACTGGGGGGCCGGGTTTTGCAGCGGATAACGTCGGAAAATTGCTTGGCACCCTGGGCGGGGCGGCAATTGGAGCGGCTGTGGGAGGCAAGAAGAACCCCTTGATTGGGGCAGCGATAGGAGCATTGGTAGGCTATATGGCGGGTTATGCGTTTGACAGTTACAGGGTCAGCCAAAAGAAGGACGCTGCGGAGGTGAATGACGAGTACAAGAGGGATCATGATGGACGCCTGCCAGCCGAGACTGTGGTGACAAAGTATGTGACAAGAACCGACCCATCAGGCCTGGTTAACAGGGGGAGCCAGCTTGACATTGTTTCGGAAATTGAATTGGTGAAGGGTTGGGGTTCTTCCGGGAAGAAGGATCGCGTTGACGAAGAGCTGATGATCTCCGATGCCTCGGGTAAGAATACAAAGAAATTGAAGAAGCAGGCTCTTAGTGAGGCAAGTGCCTCGGGCGCGTATGTAACCCGATTCACTTTTAAGCCGACGCAGGAGATTGCGCAAGGAACATACCCCTTCAAGACCGTTCTGTACCTCAATGACGAGCCGGTCAGGGAATCCTCAGGGGAGATCCAGGTTGTAATAGTTGATCAGCAAATAAGAGTGGCGATTCTTGAGCAAGAAGCTGTAAGCTACGTAATTAACTGAACTCCCGTACTATCCGGATGTTCTAAAAAGGCTGATGTGGCCTATAAAATTGCGGCGCATACTACCGATATATTAATTGAAGGCAGCATGGCGCGGGAGAATGGATGTCCATAGAGGCGGGCTATAATGATCCGTATCCAAGTCACTAGCTATAACGGCGCTTCGCTATCTCAGCCACTCTTTGCCGAGTTTGACGAATTGGGCGGCAAGATCGGTCGTGCCGAGGGAAATGCGTTGGTGTTGTATGATCCCACGCGGACGATTTCCAGAACTCATGCTTCCGTTGAATTTTGTGATGGAAGTTACCTTATCCGCAATCTCGGCACCGCAATATCTATTTACGTCAATGGCCAGGCACTGGGTAATGGCCGGGACGCGGCAATTGCCGCCGGCGACGAAATTCGCATCGGCGGTTACACCATGCAAGTGGCAAGCGCGAAAAAATCTGCATCGATACGTGATGGTGATGGCACCCGCCTGCCCATGTTGTCAAAGGATGATCCGCTGGAACTGTTCGGTGGCCAGTCCGGTAATAATCCATTCGATGATCTAATTCGCCCTTCCTCTGGGTATCCTGGGTCGCAGCTTCAAGACAACCCATCAGCGAAAGCAAGAGGGGGTAATGCACGGCCCCTTGGTGATCCTGGTGCCGGGGGTCCGGCCCCGTTAGCCTCGGCGTCTTTGGGCGTTATTCCTCCGGATTTCGATCTGTCTGCGGAGGTGCCATCGCTTGCGCCTCAGTCACGTCCTTTTTTTTCGCAACCATATAGCCCTCAACCGGAAGACATACTGGACGGGTTGGGTCCATTGGTACCTAATAAAAGCATCGACGAATGGTTTGATTTGGGTCCGGAAACGAGTTCTGACCCGTTTGCGCCCGGCGCTCCATTAGCGTCTCCGCTTAGCCAATTCAATACGGCCAGCGTCGACCCATTAGTCGCACTCGATGCTGTTTCGGAAAAGAAACCTTCTGGCAGTCACATCCAGCGTGATGATGTTCCCGAATGGGAAAGTTCGTTTCATCCGCCGAAGGCAAAACCGGACCCCGCTATGCGTGCAATATTGCCGGCCGCGCCTCAGACCGGCAGTGCTCCATCATCCGAATCCGGCAGTATGGTGCTGTCCTGGGTAAGCAAGGAATCAGATCAAGATGCTGGCGAAATCATAAGCGTGATTGTGCCATCACCAGCACATGAGCGGCGAAAAAACGAGAGGCGCCGCACTGAACAACGGCTGGCCGTTCAAGGAGAGGCTGTGTCTGACAAAGTGACTGCTTCCGCGACGGGCGCCGCACTTGCAGGCGAGCCCGCAACGATGCGAGTCGTACCGGTTAATACGCCGGTTGACTTTACGCCAGACCTGAAATCGGTCGCTGATCGCGACGAATTGTTGCGTGCGTTTCTCGCGGGTGCCGGCGTACCTGATCTTGTCATACCTGCGGGATTGACGCCACAGTTCATGAATACCCTGGGGCAGCTATTGCGCGAATCGACGCAAGGCACGCTGGATTTGCTGCTTGCCCGGACACTCACCAAGCGCGAGGTGCGCGCGGAGCTTACCATGATCGCGCCAAGGGAAAATAACCCACTGAAATTTTCTCCTGGTGTGGAGGTCGCGCTATCGCATCTGCTGGCTCCTCAAGGGCGCGGTTTTATGACGCCACTTCAAGCAATGAAGGATGCTCATGATGACCTGCGCTCTCATCAGTTTGGTTTTATGGCCGGAATGCGAGCGGCCCTGGCGGGAGTACTGGAACGTTTCAACCCCAGGGAATTGGAGCGGCGGCTCACACAAAAAACGGTGATCGATTCCTTGATTCCGATCAACCGTAAAGCAAAACTCTGGGATCTGTTTGCCGATCGCTATAACGACATATCTCATGAAGCCGAGGAAGATTTTCATGTTCTGTTTGGTAGAGAGTTTCTGCGCGCATATGAGGCGCAGATTGCCAAGCTTGAACAGGACGACAAGAATCCAAAGCACTAGCAGGCTGCTAGACTGCTCAATATTCAATTAATGCGCCTGCCATGCAACTTGAAATAGTAGTGCTCTCGAAAGCCGGGGGACGCGAAGTCAATGAAGACGCATGCGGCTTCTGGTCAACTCCGGAAGCCTGTTTCTGTGCCTTGTCCGATGGTCTGGGCGGACATTATGGCGGCGATGTGGCCTCGAAAGTCGCGGTGCAGCATATTCTCGACTGGTTTCGCGAAACCCCGGAATGCAGCGCGCGCGCGGTCAAGGCATCGTTGGAAGCGGGCAATTCCGCCATCATGCGTGAGCAGCAGCGCGACACCCGGCTTAAGCAGATGCGCGCAACCGCAGTGGTACTCTCCATCGACACCAAGCAGGATATGGCGATTTGGGGGCATACCGGCGACTCACGGTTATACTGTTTCCGCCAGGGCCGGATCATCGAACAAACGCGCGATCACAGTGTGTTGCAGAGTATGGTCGATGCTGGCTATCTGCAACCCAAGGAATTGCGTATTTCACCAAACCGCAGCAAATTGCTTGCCGCGCTCGGTAATGAGCGGCAATTCGAGATGGACATCAAATCCGTTGAGTTTCAGTTATTGCATGGTGATATTTTTCTGCTGTGCAGTGATGGACTCTGGGAGTATGTGGAAGAGGAAGACATGGAGCGAACGCTCGCCGCATCGGCCTCGGCGCCGGATTGGTTGAAAACGCTGGAGAACCAGCTACTTGCACGTGGACACAAAGGCCAGGACAACTATTCCGCGATTGTGGTGTGGTGCGGAGATGCCGCTGAAACTTAACAGTTTGCGGAGTCGGATTGATTTGATGAGTCGCGCGTCGAGGGGTTGACAGGTGCTATGATCAGGATGAATCAAGTTCGGTAATTTATTACGGAGACCATTATGTCCACCAAACTGCCCACTAAATCTATATTTGCTTTGATGGCATTGACTGCCTTGGCATTGCCCGCCATCGCGCAGACAACCAGGGTGCTCAAAGGCGACGAGATCACAGAGTCGGCGTTAATCGAAGCGCTTACGCCGGAAGGAGGCATTCGTACCAGAAGTATTAAAGTCCTTCGCGACCAACCCGGTGCAGCGGAAAAAGCGGCGAGTGCATCCATGTTGATTACCTTCCATACCAATTCCGCGGATCTTACGCCGGAAGCCAGGCAATCGCTCAATGTCGTGGGA
>JBKJYB010000077.1:0-7936 GCA_046716045.1 Nitrosospira sp. | reverse complement strand
TCATGATCACGATCAAGACTTGGCAGGCCCGAAGCGTCAGATCAATCTTGTCGCGCCAATCATCGCCCGCATTAAGGATTTCCAGATCCATGAAAGTGGTGTGGTCGGCCCTGTGCAGCTTGGCCTGAACAAGTTCTGCGAAGTCGCTATCTTCACGATCATACGAAATAAAAACTGTGCTCATGGCGGGTTTCTGGCTGTCAGGAAACGTTATAAGTGAATACCCAGGTCAGTCAAACTAGGCTGGCGAACCAACCATTTGAAGCGGCGTCAGGACCATGCACGGCCTTTTATTCAGGCCCTGACATCGGGAATCTTTACGCCCTCAAAATATTGGGCGGTCTCGCCTGAAACAGACTCGCTGACCGTCTTTGCGAATTTCTGGATGCTCTCCTTCAGCAGCGCCAACCCTTCCTCGTCGGTTGACGCTGCTCTTGCTTCGGCCGTGCGTAGTTCCCATTCCGTCAATGCGAACTGCAGTGTAAGTTGAGTCTGGATGTAGCCCTGCCACGCTTTCTGCCAATTGAAAAAGGAATTGGCTGCAGCCACCAAGGCGATGAGCCAGGCCATAACGGATGCGACTAGCGCTTGCTGCTCTTTTGGGACTATCAAGGTCAAGAATGGGAGGCTAATGCTCAGAAGCAGCAGAATGAATCCGCCAGCTCGGAAAGCCCAACGCCTTCTAGGCGCTCGCTGCTTGTAAAAAGCAATATACCAGAGAACGCTGCCCTGAGTAAGCTCGTCCTTGAAAAAACTTTGCTCATTAAGGGCAGACAAGAAGGCCTCGACCTTGGGCAGTGTATTCTGAATGGCAGTCATTTTGCTTGACTCCTAAAATTGAAGTTAACCGGCACGCAATGCTTAGTTTGGCATTAGCCTCTCAGGCCCTTATTCGGTGAACTGCAGGAAGCGGACGGCGCCCGCATGTTACGGCCAATCGCTTCCAGCATTCCGTTGTCTCAAAAAACGTTAAAACCCAAGCTTGCCGGTCGTGCGAATAGGCAGAGAAAGATCTCAGTAGTCAAATCCTACTCCATGTATTGCCCGCAAGCGATCCGGCGCTACGCTATGCTTTCCGGCAGATAAAAATCTAAATACGCGGCGATTTATCGACCCTGCAGCCGCTGGACGCCCTGGCGGGCACCATCAACTATTCTCCTATCATATTCTACCCCTGATGTCAGAAGCGATTGATAACTAGCCAGGGCATCTGAGCGCTCGCCGCTGCGCTCCTGCAATTGAGCCAGCATGAACCGATATAACACGCGATTGGAAGAATTTTCGTACGCTGGAAACAACCATTGAAAGGTGAGCAAATGATCCTTAGCTAGCAGCACTCCCAAAAAATCCTCCTTATCTTCTCCGAGGACCAGTCGATCGTAATACACATTCCAGATAGGCCTGACATGAGTTTCTCCGCCGCTCGCAGGTAGCGTCTCCCCCTGCAATCGCATTTCGTTGGCAACCCGGACGAGCTCATCCTGTCGATCGGAACTTCTCTGCCACAGTAAAGCAGCGATTTCGATTTTTCGAACGAGCGGCCGCTGTGCGCTTGACGCCATCGCTTGATCGAAATGCACCTTCGCGCCCTGTAGATCCCCGCTCCGCACCAAGATGTAATGTCCCCAGAACGCATGCGCGTAGGGGTTCACAGGATCGCGCTGTAAGGCTCGCTGATAATAGAGCGGCGGGTCCAGCCCTTGTTGCCCTTCCCGCGACCGCAGAAAGTCTGCCCACCCCAAGTGCGCGAGTGCGTCGGCCGCGCGCCGGTCGTCTCTCGCTACCGCAGCCCTGGACAGCGCAGGCTGCACTCTATTGACGATGTCCGTGAAGGTCTCCTTCCCCTCAGTCGCACGTATGTTTTGCAGCCAATCCATCGCCAGCCGCTCCTGCCCCTCGGCTGCTTCATGACTGCCAGGACACGTTGCGAGCCCATTGGTGTAGCGGTCCCACGCCGCGGCGTAATCTCCCGCACCTTCATGCAGCCTCGCCTCGTGGACAGAACCCAGTGCTTGGGCGCAAGTGCGCCGGTTCTCGACCACATGCCAGGTGCCGAACCCAACGCCGATCAACGCAATGGCGCTTAGCGCACCCGCGAAGCGGCGGATGAACCGTAGCCAGCGCGGTCTCGCGAGCCTGCCCACGGCGGCCACGACTTCCGCTGAGGTATTGCCCGCTGGCCGCAGGATAACCACAGCGCGCAGGTAGGCAGGGATTGCGGCCGCGTCGGTCGGCCGCACCATGATAGGCAGGACGCGTCCGGCTGGTGAACGCCACTTTTCCTCGGCGAACTTGAGCTCGGTCAACGTGTACCGGCCTGTGGACACACTCTCGGGGCTGATCAGAAAGACCAACAAATCACAGTGATCGATAGCGTCGCGAAGGCGTGAATTGTAGGCGTCACCCTCGTGAAGCTCGGAGCGGTCGAAGAAGGCCTGATGCCCTTCCCCACGCAACGCAAGTGCGATTTCCTCCGCGACTGCGCGCTGCTCGGAAGCATACGATATGAAAATGTTCATGGGGCACCCTGATGGGAAATTAAGCTTATTCCCATTCGACCGAATGATATTCGTGCGGCGAAACTCCCTTAACCTTGTTTATTATAGGTTAAGGTTTATCGTGTTGATGGGAAAACAGGACATTCAAAATGAACTATGACACCAGTTCTTGAATCGGCCGGACGCGGACGTATCGATTGCCCTTCTTCGATACGGTAGCTGTTCGCCCTACTCTTACCGCTATTCTTTACATGATTGAATGTACGAATTGGGGTTAATTTACCTGATGAGAGGGCTAACCATCTGCATGGGAGATGACTGGCAGGGGGCCACTGACGAAATGGACCTGGAACTACACGAACTGACCCGCCGCATAACCGGACGCCCAAGCCCACTGAAAATTGAATCCGCCCAGATGTCCGGTCACATCCACGACTTCACCGATAAAATATAATCCAGGTACTTTTCTCGCTTCCATCGTCTTGGATGACAATTCACGGGTGTCCACCCCGCCCAGTGTCACTTCCGCTTTTTTATATCCCGCAGTACCGCTGGGCTTGATTTGCCAATTATGCAATTGCGCGGCAATCTGTTTCAATCCGGTTTCACTGTACTGGTTTATCGGCCGGGCGGGCTGGCCCTGCATAATGTCGTCGCACCAAGCCTGTGCAAAGCGCCTGGGTAGATATTGCATAATCAGATTGGACAGTAGCGCAGTACTGTGCCTGTGATCGAGCAACCACGCCGCCGCGTCGAGATCCGGTAGCAGGTTGATATGAACTGGAATTCCTGGTTGCCAATAGGAAGAAATCTGCAATATTGCGGGACCACTCAAACCGCGGTGCGTGAGTAATAGATTCTCACGAAAGCATGCGCCATTACAACTCGCTGCTGCGTCAATTGCAACGCCTGGAAGCCCGGAGACACTGGCAAGTTGATCCGGCGCGAAAGTCAGCGGAACAAGCGCTGGCCGTAGCGGCATAACAGCGATGCCAAATTGCCCCGCGACACGATAGCCGAAGGAGCTTGCGCCGATTTGGGGGATGGACAAGCCCCCTGTTGCAATGACTAATGAATCGGCCGTCAAGATGCCACGGTCGGTTTCCAGCATGAATCTGCCGCCGGGAGCTGTGCCGGCATGGATACGGCTTGTATCGTTCACTCGACATGGCATTTGCCATTCGACGCCTGCCGCGTCGCACTCATGCCGCAACAGATCGATGATCTGCTGCGAGCTGCTGTCGCAAAACAATTGCCCCAGCTTTTTTTCATGATAATGGATGCCATGCTTTTCCACCAGCGTGATAAAGTTTTGCGGGGTGAAGCGTGCCAACGCAGATCGGCAGAAATGCGGATTGTGTGACAGGAAATTTTCCGGGCTGGTGTAGCGATTGGTGAAATTACACCGTCCCCCACCGGAAATACGAATTTTTTCCGCAAGCTTCGACGCATGAT
Organism: Nitrosospira sp.; assembly: GCA_046716045.1. Classification (GTDB taxonomy): domain Bacteria; phylum Pseudomonadota; class Gammaproteobacteria; order Burkholderiales; family Nitrosomonadaceae; genus Nitrosospira. Next base: position 3,983 of record JBKJYB010000077.1, on the reverse strand, counting down.
CCAACAGCATGACCGAGCGTCCGCGCTTGCCGGCTTCAATCGCGCACATCATCCCGGCCGCACCAGCGCCTATCACTATTACATCCTTTTTTATTTTCATTCGATGTGCTGAACCTGGATCCGATAGGCGCTACTCCATCGCCTTACGCCATACGCTGGCGAACCACGGCTGCTGTTCGCGCGGCCGACCAGCGGGACGGTAATAGTGGGTAATTTCGACAAACTCGGCGGCGGCCATATAGCCTCGCCACATTTCAATATCATGATATGCGCCATAACGCCCGTGGATCCAGCCCTCTTCGTCATTTCCACGCGGGTTGGAACTGAACAGCACGCCACCCGGTTTCAGCGTGTTGCACAACTCCGTCAGCACACGTGGCAGCTCACAGCCGGGAACATGAAACAGCGAAGCATTAGCGAATATGCCGTCGAAGTATTCATGCGGCAGATCGAGTCCAAGAAAATCCTGACACCATACTTCGCAGCCGGCATAGCTGCGAGCCATTTCAACGAATCGCGGGGCGCCCTCAAGTCCGATCGCGATATGGCCGAGTTCGATAAAAACCTTGAGATCACGGCCCGGCCCGCAGCCAAAATCCAGTATGGCATAAGGTGGTTTACCCTCGATGTACTTCAGCAACGCTGCGATATTCTGGCTAACGTCGTGATCTTTCGTTCCCTCCCAGAAATGCTCGGCGCGCTCGTTGTAGTGGGCGAGCGTAAGATAAGAAATTTTCTTCAGATCCAGCGGGTTGAGCTTCATGCAATGTTTATGTGAAGTACCATCATAATGATCAAGTTTTCGTCATATCCAATTTACACCAAAGAGAGAATGGCGATGGCTCGGAGATGCAATATCCGATGTGCCGGGGGGAAGATCTCAGGTTCCCGCGTTGGAGGCACTTATACTGCCCCGGAGAATGCGGGAAATTCGCTTCGAGTTATGGGGAAACCCGACAAACCGCAGGAATCACTCACGCAGGACGCCCAGCAATGCGCCCCGTGCCTGTAAATCGCGCATAATTGCCAGCCCTCCCTGAATCACGACTTCGGGCGAAGGATGATGACTTTCCGTCGCAACAATTTCAAGCGCCGTTTGACCTGTATGCCCGGTAGTCTCTAATAATCTGACCAGGCGCGACGTAAATGCGTTGATTTCAGTAAACCGGATCTGATCGCCGGTATCGCGGAATACCAGTAAATAGGTTTCTATTGGCATGATTCGAGCTCGTGGGGCGATACGATGCACGGGCCATCGGTAACAAAGATTAGCGAGTACCGGATTTAGAACGGGGCGTTGTTCCAGCAGGCTGCCTTCGGGATCGACCCCCTCGCAATCCGGCACGTCCATTGAAATGGAAAGCGCCAGTTCTATCCATTCATAGTGCGCGAGCTCCAGCATGAATTTCGGATAATCTGTGGGTGACGTCCATTCCGTTTGCAGGAACTGAATAAACTCATCGGGTATTTCCCGGAAGAAAGGTGAGCGGCTACGATGTGTGGCAAGGAACGCACGCACGAGCCGTCTCCAGCGGCGCGTTCCCAGTACTTTTCTGAGTACGGGAAAGCAGGCCAATAAGAAATTCTCAACGTTGTTGTAAACCAGCCTTCTATATATCCGCATACGCGTTGCGTCAATACCACGCGGACAAGCATTCGCCTTCGGGTCGCGGATATGTGCGGTGAAGGCGTACTGGAAGCGCTGAAATTCAGGAAGCGGCGCGGACATGGCTCGCACCCGCATGCCGAGTCTGAATAAGACCGATGCGTTCGACCTCATGCATCAGTTCATGTAGAGGGGGAATATTGAAATCGCGCTCCAGCAACGTGGGCGCTACGCCATGAATGCGGTAAGTTTGATCCAGCAATGACCATACCGGATCGATTACGTCCGCGCCATGAGTGTCGATAATCAGATTTTCCGCTTCATTGTAATGCCCGGCCATATGCATGTAGACAATGCGTTCAGTGGGCATCGCGCGGATAAATTCGATGGGATCATAAGCGTGGTTAACGCTGTTGACGTATACGTTGTTAACATCAAGATGCAGATCGCAGTCCGCTTCGGTTAACACAGCACGGATGAAGTCTGCTTCACTCATTTCGGTAATGGGCGCTCGCACGTAAAACGAGGCATTTTCCAACGCAATGCGGCGCCCCAGGATATCTTGAGCATGGCGAATGCGTGCGGCAACATATTTCACTGCCTCTTCGGTAAAGGGTATTGGAAGCAGGTCATAGAGATGACCATCGTCGGAACAGTACGAGAGATGTTCTGTATAAAGGGAAATCTGATGCTGATCCAGGAACTGCCGAATCTTGTGCAGCAACACCTCATCCAACGGCGCCGGGCTACCAATGGAGAGTGAGAGTCCATGGCAGACAAAGGGGTGACGCTCCGTGAAACTGCGCAAATCCCGCCCCGCCACGCCGCCGAAATCAATCCAGTTCTCCGGGGCGATTTCAAAGAAGTCAATAGCGGCGGGGACATGTGTTTTTAGCTCAGGAATTAATTCCCGCCGAAAGCCCAGCCCCACGCTGGCACGGCACAGGGATTCCACCACGAATCAGGAATTACTTCTTCATCCCGCCATGCGGCGCTGTATTGGGCGCACCGGGTGCGTGGGGCGCGGGTCTGGCTCCCCCATAGGTGTCAGCCTCAGGCTGGTCGACAGCGCCATCCTTGTTGGCATCCATCCTGTCGAATATGGCCTCGTGATGCTTCATAAATTCTTGCTTCGTGACCTTGCCATCCTTGTTGGTGTCCACCATCGACATGCCGCATCGGCCTTCGCCGGATTTTGCTCCACCACCATATTTGTTGGGGTCTACCTTGTCGGCATACGCGAGCATGGTGCCCTTATCCAGAGATTGCACGGTGAAAGGACTGTCAGCCGCGGAGGCGAGCGGTACAGCACCGAGCGAAGCGGCAAAGGCGGAACCCACAGCCAGGGAAATCATGGTTTTCTTGTTGCACACGGTATCTTCTCCTAAATTTTGGATAAAATATTATGTCACAATTCGAGGGGGATTGGAGGACCGGGTTAGCTGGAGGGTTGATTCTTTTCGCACGGAAACCGTGCTCGGGAAAGCCCCCCAGCTGGACAAGATACCGAGGACACGACGATAGGTCGTTAGCCCAGGTAATTATTTCTTTGCTTACTTACTGCCACCACACTTGCCGTCCTTCATTTTTCCCTTTATTTCATCTTTACCGACAACACCATCTTTGTTGGCATCCATGTGTTCGAACATGGCATTGTGATGCGCGGTCCATTCTTCCTTGGTGATCTTGCCATCATTGTTGGCATCCGCCATGGCCGCGCCACACCTCCCTTCGCCGCATGCGCCTTGGCCACCGCATTTACCCTCACCGCCTTTTTTTTCGCCATATTTATGCGCATCGGCTACCATGTAGCCCCTGTCGAGAGATTGCATGCCAAAAGGGTTGTCAGCTGTGGCAGCAATGGGTACGGCAGCAAGCGTGGTGGCAAGGGCGGAGCCAACGGCTATAGAAATCATGGATTTTTTGCTAGACATAACGTTCTCCTGTAGGTATGAAGGAATGTTGCGTTGCAACTCAGCGAAAAACCGCGCTGTTGCAGGAATTTTATGGATGAGTTCCTTTTTTATCGCCGGTTCTGGCGCGTGAGCGAACACCTGATATCAACCAACCCCGCCATATTTGAAGCACGCAATTAACTACCTGCCAAGACAAATATGACTTGGTAGAAACATAGCACAGATTTTCAGGGGAGGTGCGACATTTTGTCGCACCTGATCGCAGCGATGCCGGTAGAAAACCTGAGCGAAGTCTGGTGTGATGGCAATTGTTCCTGAATCACTAAAGAATGTAGTATTTATTTTCCTTTAGGGGTATCCAAGCAATGGGAATTCTGCAAGAATTCGTGCTGTCATGTATGTCGGATTTCATGCAAACTGACTGATCAGAAGGCATCTGAAGCTCCCGAATATGAATTACG
>JBKJYB010000076.1:0-2972 GCA_046716045.1 Nitrosospira sp. | reverse complement strand
TAATCAAAAAGATCTGCGATCCACTCATCAGCGATAACACCACCGCCAGTCTCTTCCCGTCCGGCGACCAGGCCGGCGCGCTGTTGCTCCCCCTGAAATTGGCCACCGCCTTGCGCGTCCGCGTTGCCAGGGTCTGTACGTAAACCACCGGTTTCTTATTCTCGAAGGATACGTAAGCCAGTTGCTTGCCGTCCGGCGACCACGCGGGCGAAATAATCGGCTCGGTATATTCAATCACCGGCTGTGCATTAAACCCATCGGCATCCGCTACCTGCAGCGCATATTTTTTACCCTCTTTCACCACATAGGCGATACGGGTGCTGAACACGCCTGCATCACCGGTCAGCTTTTCGTAAATCAGATCCGCTATTCGATGCGCGGCGGCACGCAGCTGTCCTGCGGGAACGGTCTCAGTATAGGTCGCCAACTGCACTTGTTTTGCGACATCCAGCAAGCGTACGCGCACGGCTACCTGTCCGCTGGGCAAGGCTGTGGTGCTGCCGATAACCAGCGCGCCAGCACCACGATTGAGCCATTCCGAATAAACAACTTCGACGGGCTCGTGTGGCGCAAGACCAGCCGGATCAACCAGTCTGAACAAACCACTGCGCTGTAAATCGGCGGCCACCACCGGTGTGATACCTTGATTGAGCTTTTCTTCGGCGGCGAAGGGAACAATAGCGATAGGAATCTGTGTCGCGCCCCCCCCGAAAATTTCGATGTCGAGCGTGGCATGGGCAGGCGCGCCAATCAACCACAGGAACAGGACAAGAGCATACGGGGGAAATTCAGGCGAGCGAATCTGCATAGAAATAACTCTTAAGAAGTTCGCGATAGTGCCGTAAATTATACCTCAGTCATTCGCGATAGTGTACCTTGATGTTTAAATTACGGAATTTTGGAAACAATGCGGAATCGGGTGGCAAAGGAAGCGGCTTGGCCAAAAAAATGGCACGCTCTACCGCGCTATCGAAAGCGGCAAACCCGCTGCTTCTGCGCAACCTGACATCGAGAATGTCGCCACCCGGCAGCAGCGTGACGTCGAATTCCGCTACCGGGTTGCCAGGCAAATCGGGCGGCATGACAATGTGGCTTTTGATTTTAGCCAGTATTCTGGCCTTGTATTCCGCTATTTCATTCCCCAGGCGGGACTGCGCCGCCGCCTGAGTCTGAAGCTTGTTATTCGCCTCCTGCTCTCGCTGAAGCTGCTCTATTTCGGCGGCCACCCTTGCTTGTTGATCCTTCAATTCCTTTTCTTTCTGCACCTTCTGTTCTTGCTCTTTCTCTTTTTGCGCTTTCAGTTCTTTTTCTTTCAGCTCTTTCTGATCTTTCTGTACCGGTTGTTTTTTTTCCACGGGTTTAGGTTTCTCAATCTTTTCCTTGAGTGCGATATCAGGCTTGGGCGGGGGAGGTGGCGTCTGTGGCTCCGGCGGCAATGGCTTTACTTCAGGCGGCGGCTGGACCGGCTTGAGCGCCGGCGGCGGCGTTGCTTTGATGACCGGTTGATCCGGCTGAGGCAGACTACTCCATAAATCCACCATCATGGCTTCCGGCGGGTATGTTTTCCAATTGAGACCAAAAATCATGAACGCGAAAAAAATGATATGCACCAGAACTGCCAGCACGCCTGCCGGCACGCGTCCCGGTTCAATGTGCGAGGGATCTCGCAATGCCATTCCGGTGATCAAGATTTCGGCCTGGCCAGCAACCCCACCTTCTTCACCTGTTGCTGTTGCAGGATATCCATCACATTCGTCACTTCCTCGTAACGCACGCTTTTGTCGGCGGCGATCACCACCGCCTGCTCAGTGTTTTGCGCCTGCTTCCGTTTGATTGCCTCGATCAGTTCGGTCCGGCTGACTTTTTGTTCGCCGCCTGACGTGGCGCGGTCGTGCAGTCTCAGGCTGCCGTCGGCCTTGATGACCACCTCCAGCGGCGCAACCGGAGGCGTGAGTGATTTGCCAATTTGCGGCAACTCAATCTGACCGGGGCTGATAAGCGGCGCCGTAATCATGAATATCACGAGCAACACCAGCATTACGTCGATGTACGGCACGACGTTTATCTCATTCATCAGACGGCGTTTAGCGCGGCGCTCAGTCACAATATCAGTCCCCAGAAATCCTTATCCGGTTGCTTGCCGCTGTAACACATTGGACAGCTCTTCCATGAAACTCTCGAAACGGGTTGCCAGCCGGTCTATGTTGTTAGCATAACGGTTATAGGCGATGACCGCGGGAATCGCCGCGAACAACCCCATCGCGGTTGCTATCAACGCTTCCGCAATCCCCGGTGCGACATGAGCAATGGTGGCCTGGGTAACGTTGGACAGCCCCCGGAAAGAATTCATGATTCCCCAGACGGTACCGAACAGACCGACGTAAGGGCTTACCGACCCCACCGTCGCCAGAAAAGAGAGATGCGATTCGAGACTGTCCATCTCCCGCTGGTAGGTGGCCCGCATGGCACGGCGCGTGCCATCCATCACGGTACTGATGTCCATCCCCGGCTGACGCTTGTGTTTGATGAACTCACGGAACCCCGCCTCAAAAATTCGTTCCATGCTTCCCGCCGTATGGCGCGAACTGGCGGCGCTTTGAAAGAGTGCATTGAGATCGGGGCCTTTCCAGAAAACATTCTCGAATTCATCGCTCTGCTTCATCGCCTGACGGATGACAAACAGCTTGCGAAAGATAAACCACCACGACAAAAATGAAGTCACCAACAACAGCGCCATCACCAGTTGCACCGGCAAGCTGGCGCTGCCGATGAGGTGGAAAAGGGACATATCCTGTGTGACTGCGGTGCTCATGAGAGTTTTCCAAGTTTGTGACGCAGCGGCGTGGGCACACTCACCGGCTTGAGACTGCCGGCACCCACACATACCGCATGGACGGTGGCGCTGGCCAGCATGACAGCACCACGCAGCACATGCTGGGAGAGTGTTATGCGGCTTCTGCCTAGTTCTATAG
>JBKJYB010000075.1:0-3724 GCA_046716045.1 Nitrosospira sp. | reverse complement strand
TTATCGGGGTGGAGCCTGAGATCCTCCCGCATCCTGGAGAGCGCCACTAATTGTTTTTCCTTCGGCAGCCGGTTGAAATCGTTGATCGTCTTGCACTAACAACGGGAGTAATCATGAGTTGGGCTGCGGATATCTGGTCTTGGGCCGGGTATAAGAGACCTCTGGTCAATATCTTGGCAATCCTGAGTGCTGTTTGAATTATTGCGGAAGATCGTCATGAGGGTTTATTAGTTGTAGTGGCTCGCATTTCAAACTGGTCATGCTCGCGTTTGACGTGATTTCCGGCTCGAATTAATTGCAAATGACGGTATGCTCGTGCTCACATTAACTGCAAATGTGCTTGCATTCATCGGCGCCGGCTCGCATTCCATGGCGACATGCTCACGATAACTGCAAACGGAAAATCAACGCCGTTTTGCAACGACCTGGCGGTGAATGTGTTCGATGCGTAGAGCCATGGGTTCAAAAATGCGCGTCAGCATCGTGTGAGACGCCTCTGGCACATTGGCGGCCCGCAACTCGCCAGGCAATCCAGTAAATTGCGCCGTCCATTGCTGGTGATGCGCTTCCAGTAATTCAGTCTCCACCCACATGTCGCGCTGCTCAGGTGCGTCAAAGACAGTTTGAAAGCCCCGCTCAAGCATGGCTCCGTCCGTGAGCAGCCTGGAGACCGTTGCCTTGACTGAATCAGGCAGCGGCGGCAAGTGACTGTACGCGTGCGAGGCCGTTACCTTCTTGCTTTCGGCTTCCGCCGCCTCCTCCATGAGCATCCCGTAACGGTACAGGCCGGGGTACTCGCGGCATAGAAAAGCGAGCGATTCATCGGACGCCGTACTCCATAGCCGTTGCAAATCCAGTACCTGCCCGACCATACGTTCAAGCAAGGCATCGCCGCCGATGCCCATCGCCTCCAGTTGGCGTACGCGCTGGTCAATCCCGGCGGCGATGCCGTGTTCTTCATTCACAGTCCGGCCGCCGGGAACATCGATTTTGCCGGAGGCAATACCCGACGCAAGCGTCTCCATGATCTTGGCGAACCGGTAAAAGCCGGCGAATTCGCCACACAGAGCGTCCATCTCCGGGCGTGACGCGCTCACCATCAGATGGTGGAAGTCTGACATGTACTCGGCCATCGCTGCAATGATCTCGACTTCCCGCATGCCCAGCGCGTCAATCTGCTTGATCCGCGCGTCGATGCGCGCGACCATGCGCCGATGCGCTACTGTTACGGGCACGGCGGCCAGCGCTCTGCGTTTAGCTTCACCCCTATCACTTCGCTTCAGCTATAAAAATATTATGAATTGTACCGTATCAGTATACCCAAGCGGGTCACCATAATGAGACGCTTTTTTTGTCTCAATAGGGTTTGTTTTGTTATTTTCGGTATGATATTGTCTGAGGCTCTAAAGGCTAACGAGACGAATTCTGATCCATGGCGCTCTACGGATATGCGCGTGTTTCCACCAGCGATCAAGACTTCGCGCTGCAGGAACAAGCGCTGCGCGCCGCCGGGTGCGAGGTGGTCCGGGCCGAGAAAGTGAGCGGAGCCAGCCGGGAGGGCCGGACTGAACTTCAGATTCTGCTGGATTTCCTGCGGCCGGGAGATACGCTGGTCGTCACACGGATCGACCGCCTTGCGCGCAGCATCAAAGATCTTCAGGACATCGTGTACACGCTGAAGAAGCAAGGGGTCACCCTCAAGGCGACAGAGCAACCTATCGACACACGCAGTGCGGCAGGCAAAGCTTTCCTGGACATGCTGGGCGTTTTCGCGGAATTTGAAACCAATCTCCGGCGTGAGCGTCAGCTGGAAGGCATTGCGGCCGCAAAGGCGCGTGGCGTCTACCGTGGACGCAAGCCGTCGATCGACCCCGCCGAAGTGCGGCGTCTTCGTGTCGAGGAGAAGCTGGGTGCGACGGAGATTGCACGCCGGCTTGGCGTCGGCCGTGCCTCGGTGTATCGCGCGCTGGCTCACCATGGACGTCCGGCGTAAGGCTATTCCAGTCGATTCACTGCTGCAATTGCGGCAGCGGCTTGACCGCTTACCGCGCAAAAGTCCGGAACGGGCTGCCCAGATTGCGGCGGTAGCCGGGTTGTACGGCATCTCTACCACAACCGTCTATCGGGCGCTGCATGCCTTCCAGAAACCACACGCCGCGCATCGTGCTGACCACGGCAAGCCGCGCCTGTTGCCGCAAACCGAATTGGAGCGCTACTGTGAACTGATCGCGGCACTGAAGCTGCGCACCACCAACAAGCAAGGGCGGCACCTTTCCACTCGGCGGGCCATTGAGATCATGGAAGACTACGGCGTGGAAACGGCGCAAGGATTGGTCAAAGTGCCCAAGGGCCTGTTGCGCCGTCCGACCGTCAATCGCTACCTGTGCTTGTTGCGGCTGGATCAGCCCCACCTGTTACGCGAGCCGCCAGCCGTGCGCTTCCAGGCTGAGCATAGCAACGACTGCTAACAATTCGACATGTCGCCGTCCGATCTCAAACACATCGGCAAACCTGACTGGATCGACCCCACCAAGGGCGAGCCGACCTTGATGTTGTTCAGCGTAGTGGACGACCGCAGTGGCGTGGGCTATCAGGAATACCGGTGCGTGTACGGCGAGGATGCGGAATCCGCGCTGCGCTTTCTCTTCAACGCGATGGCAGCCAAAGCCGATGCCGCCTTCCCGTTTCAGGGACGACCCAGGATGATCTATCTGGACAATGGGCCGGTAGCCAAGAGCCGGGTGTTCCAGAACGTCATGCGGGCACTCGGCATTGAATGGCAGACCCACATTCCGGCCGGCAAGGATGGAACACGCACGACGGCGCGCTCGAAAGGCAAGGTCGAGCGTCCATTCAGGACGGTGAAGGAGGCGCACGAAACGCTCTACCACTTCCACAAGCCAGAAACAGAGAAGCAGGCCAATGAGTGGCTGATGCGTTACCTGCTGCGCTACAACGATCAGGACCACCGCTCCGAGAAACATTCCCGTCTGGAGGATTGGTTGACCAACCTGCCGCCGGATGGCTTACGCGACATGTGCACTTGGGAACAGTTCTGCCGCTTTGCGCGTGAACCGGAGCGCCGCAAGGTCGGCATCGATGCGCGCATCGCCATTGGCGGCACTGCCTACGAAGTGGAACCCGACATGGCGGGTGAAACAGTGGTCTTGCTGTGGGGCTTGTTCGACGACGAAATGTATGTCGAGTTCGACGGTGAGAAATTTGGGCCTTACCACCCTGTATCCGGTCCGATCCCGCTACATCGATACCGTGCATTCAAGCGTGGCAAGGCCGATGAACGCGCCGATCGCATCCGCGCACTCGCCGACCAGCTTGGCCTGCCAATTAGTGCTTTGGCCGGAAACGATGTGCATCTCACGCCACCGGCGGCCGCCATCCCGTTGCCTCGCCAACCATTTGACGCCGAAGCACACGAATACCGGTTTTCTACTGTCATTGCGGCGAAACTGGCTATCGCCGATGAATTGGCTACGCCGCTGACAAAACTACCGGCTGAAGATCGCATTTTCATTGACCATGTGCTCGCCGAAACGCTGATGCGCAGCGTGGTCCTCGCACGGGTTAGAGAATATTTCCGGCACCATAAAAATTCAGGAGTGGATCATGCGGGTTGAAGTGATTGAGCATTTCGGACTTACCGTGCCGTTGAATCAGGCCTGGTACTATGAAACCGAGCACCATAAATAGCTGATGAAGGATATTC
>JBKJYB010000074.1:0-3254 GCA_046716045.1 Nitrosospira sp. | reverse complement strand
TCGGAGAAAGGCCTGGATGAGTCACCCGGCAGAGTGGAGGCGGAGACGAAACTCGTTGAGGAGCGTCGCGCCAAGCTGGCTGTGCTGCGTGAAACGGGCAACGCCTTTCCCAACGATTTTCGCCGCGAAGATTTCTCATCCGATCTTTATCGGCAATATGGCGAGCTCGCCAACGAGATGCTGGAAGCAACGCCAAGACTCGTGAGCGTTGCGGGGCGCATGGTTTTGAAGCGGGTGATGGGCAAGGCAAGCTTCGCCACCATCCAGGATATGGGTGGGCGCATCCAGCTTTACATCACCAATGATGTTACCGGCGCGGAGGCACACGAAGCTTTCAAGCATTATGACCTCGGCGATATACTGGGTGCTCAAGGCACGCTCTTCAAAACCCGGACTGGCGAACTCTCGGTGCGCGTCGCAGCTCTGCGCTTGCTGACCAAGTCCTTGCGCCCCTTGCCGGAGAAATTTCACGGTCTGGCCGACCAGGAACAGAAATACCGCCAGCGTTATCTCGATCTGATTACCAACGAAAATACCCGCAAGGTATTTATTACACGATCCAGAATCATTCAGTCCATCCGCGAATTTTTTGCCGCGGATGGTTATCTGGAAGTGGAAACACCGATGATGCACCCTATCCCCGGTGGCGCGACGGCGCGGCCATTTGTCACTTATCACAATACGCTGGATATGCAATTGTATCTCCGCATCGCGCCGGAGCTATATTTGAAGCGGCTGGTGGTGGGTGGAATGGAAAAGGTTTTTGAAATTAACCGTAATTTCCGTAATGAGGGCATCTCCACCCGGCACAACCCCGAATTCACCATGCTGGAATTTTATGAAGCTTATCGGGACTACACTTATTTGATGAATTTCACCGAAACCATGCTTCGGGAAGTCGCGGCAAAAGTTTTAGGCACCACCAAGGTGACTTATCAGGGGCGGGAAATCGATCTTGAACGACCATTTGAGCGGCTCAGCATCACCCAGGCTATCCGGAAATTCCAACCGGAATATACCGATACCCAGCTCAGTGATCGTGCGTTCCTGATCAGAAAATTGCAGGTACTTGGCATTGCTCACAAACCGGGAGATGGTATCGGCGGCTTGCAGTTATCGCTATTTGATGAAACCACCGAGCATTTATTGTTTGAACCCACTTTTATCATTGATTATCCGGCGGAAGTCTCACCCCTCGCACGGCGCAACGATATCAATCCCACGATAACCGACCGGTTCGAGCTCTACATCGCGGGGCGCGAAATCGCCAACGGCTTTTCCGAACTGAACGACCCGGAAGATCAGGCGGCACGCTTCCTCGAACAAGCCAGCGCCAAGGAAGCAGGCGACTCCGAGGCCATGCATTACGACGCCGATTATATCCGCGCTCTGGAATACGGCCTGCCGCCCACCGCGGGTGAAGGCATCGGCATAGACCGTCTGGTAATGCTGTTCACCGATAGCCCGAGCATTCGAGACGTAATTATGTTTCCACAACTACGGCGGGAAGATTGAAAACGCGTCAATAAACTCTCTCATACCCCGCTGAGGTCCGGAATGTAGCGGTTGCATAAAGGTACTCTGCATTAAGCAGGGTACGGAACTGGTACCGGAACGTATTCAGAGACCTTCAAGGTCCGTCGCAATAACCATTATCCTGAAACCAGGTCATCGCATCCTCAAGCGCTTCCACCGCGGGTCGATAGCGATAACCCAACACCCGTTCTGCCTTTTCGCTGGAGTAAAACATCATTTTTTTTGCCATGCGCAAACCGTCCACCGTCGCACGCGGCTCAACATTTGTCACCATTGCCATTTTTTCCATTAGCCAGGCGGCAGGTAAAATCAACTTGACGGGAATATTGAATCGTTTTGTCCGCTTGCCTCTAATCTCATCGATTGCCTGTAGTATTTGCAGTAAAGTCATATTTTCACCACCCAGGATATAACGCTCCCCAGGTTTCCCATGCGTATGAGCCAGCAGATGACCATATGCGATGTCATCGGCATGGGCGACGTTCAAACCGGTATTTACATACGCCGGCATCCGGCCACATAAGGTGTCAACCACGATACGTCCGGTCGGCGTGGGTTTGATGTCGCGTGGCCCTATCGGCGTAGACGGATTGACGATAACCAGCGGCAGCTTATGTTCATCGGTAATCCGCTGAACAATCTGTTCCGCCATGAATTTTGACCGCTTGTAGTGCCCGGTCATCGACCCAAGACTGGAAGGCGTGTCTTCGGTGGCGGAGGTGCCATCCTGATGCGCTCCCAGTGTTGCCACGCTGCTGGTGTATATCATGCGTTTGATACCGGCTTCCGCTGCCGCGAGTATCAGCGCCTCCGTCCCTTTTACATTGATGTCATACATGGTTTCGGGATTCGGCACCCATAGGCGGTAATCCGCGGCAACATGAAACAAACTATCGCAACCGGTGACCGCGCGCTTCAATGAGGGAGCGGAACGTAAATCACCTTCTGAAATTTCAACGGGTAACTTATGAAGATTTCTCCGATCGCTTCCCGGCCTGACCAGGCACCGTACTTCGTGGCCGGCGTTCAGTAAACAGCGCGCGACTGCCGAGCCAACAAATCCATTTGCGCCTGTAACCAATGATTTCATCATGCTCAACCTTTCTTCAGCTCCTGAATTGACGCAGGGAGCCTATAAGCCGCGACTCAAACTCGCATTGTTGTGGTGCTTCATACCGTTCAAACTTGATTCGGCTTCATAACTGGCTAATGAGTGTGTACATCAAATAATAATCGTTAAGACGCAGAGGATAAACCGGGCGATCGGCATATATCGGCGATCCGAAGCCGGAATAAGTATGTTCTTAGCTTCGCCGGTCAAGAGTGCCGCGTTGCAAGGTGCTTCTCAACATCTTCTTTGCTGAAACCCAAGGCGGCAGCCACACGATCAGCATGGCTAACCCGCGACACACCCGGAATCAAACGATAAGTCGGGCCCTGAGGCAGAAATTCACCCTGCAGGTAACGGCCGATTCCCTTGTGCTGCAAGCGCTCGCACAGTTCATGATTATGGGTAACAAGCAATGTGCTCGCGCCAAGCTTGTGAAAACCTGCGAGGACATATTCGGAGAGTTCCATCTTCTCCTCGAACGTTGTTCCTTCGGAAAGCTCGTCCAGCACGACGAGACTGCGCGCCGTGGAGTTGAAAAAGATCTCGCGTGTGCGTTTCAGCTCATGACCGAAGCGGCCCATTCCCTCTTCCAGCCGTCCCGGGTCCG
>JBKJYB010000073.1:0-2583 GCA_046716045.1 Nitrosospira sp. | reverse complement strand
GGCAATGGCGTGCCTTTTTATAGTAACCCCATTGGTAATGGTGGTCACATTTCAGCCTTCTTTTATCATTTGGTCGATGGTATTGTCATAGTGAACCCTACCACCACTCAGACGTACTCATACGGCGGCAGGGCCGATTTTTACATTACCGATGCCAATGCTCCAGATCCCTTATCCGGGATACCCAGCCCTTTCAGCCGGGATAATACTCTATCCACTCCCACATACGGGGGTCCTGCGGGCCTCACAAGTGGGACCCTCCTATTAAGCCTTGAATTCGGGGCGGGTGGGAATAGCTCTGTGCCGTTGTCGACCTTGAGCGGCGCGTTTAACAACGCCAGTATAGGAGGCGGATCGACTTCATTGCTGGATGCCGATGTTACGGGTGGAATCTGGAAAAACGTGTTTGACACAAATGGTATCGTCGGAGCCGACGGCAGTTTTCACGACCTGGAGCTGGATGTTGGGTTTCGTTGCGGCGGAGGCAGCTTCGGTGTTCGATGCAATCCCTTTAATAATAACCCGACGTTATTCTCTACAGAGATTGACGGTTCTTTCACAGGCCGGTCAGTCACTTTACCGGAACCCGGTATCCTTACATTGATGGGTATCGGTTTAGTTGGCTTTGGAGCTTTGCGTCGCCGTCATATGTAACAGAATTTTATAATCGAAGGTAGCGTTATAAACAGCGCCGGATTGCGGGTGCCCCGGGTATTTACGGTATCCGCACGTCATGCGTGCATCCTAATTTCCCTTGCCGGAGAAATTGGTATAAGTTCAGGGCCAGCTTCAGGTAACACCGGCTCCCCCGGTACATAATGGGAAAACTTCCGCTCATAATCCAGACCCATCCCGAAAGGATAACGATCATAAGGCCACAGAACAACACGCAACGGACGTATCGCGGAAGGGATCGCTTGCTGGATACTCTGCTGCAAAGACGGATGCGGTGCGTATGTCCTGACCAGCTGTACATGCATGGTGAATTCTAGTCCGGAAAAGATCAGTCGAAAGGCCCCTGTAAGGTATCTGGCAATAAGAGGATCTGCGTACAGAACATCTTTGTAGAACCCCACATGGGATCCATTCGGCAACATCTCTTTGTCTCGACCTCTCACGGCAAGAAGGCCTTGGGGCAGGTCTCCAGGAAGAGCCAGCCCGTGTCGACGAACGGCTTCGCTGACAACATCCGGTTCGAGCAAACAGGCAATATCGCCGGTCTGATACCGTAGCAGAGGTATCAGCATCTCCGAATCCAGTGTGGAGACGGTCATTTTGCCATAACCGGCCTGGTCAGGGCTTATGATCTCGATGAATGTGCGCAGGGGATTGAAAGTAAAAATCACCGGCATAGCCATCCCATCGTCATGCACGCCCAACAGGTCATGGGCTAACTCCCTATTTTTAAAAGCCGCACGACGCAGAGCGATGGTCGACGGCGTCTCATAACATAGATGCAATCCGAGCTCACCCGCCCCGAAAGACGACAAGATGTAACCATTTTCCGGATGGTCCGGATTCAAACCAAGGCATTTGGCCAGGTATCCCCGAAAGTGTTCGCCGAACACTTCCTCGCCTATTACCACATTTATCCGGTAGCGCCCCCAATCTATACCCTGTGTGATCGCATACTCCGTGAGCTTTTTCATGAACAGGGGATCTCCAACCAGGACGATCTGTTCGTAGTGCTGCCCGAATGCTTGCACGAGCGCAACGGCCATGTCCTCCCGGACGCTCGTGGAGGCGATTGTCATGCGTTCAGATGAAAAGCCCACTCCCATTGGAAGGCAGTTGATCGTAAGCGTCGATCGAGCCTTAATCTGGAATGCCGCATCAAATGCCTGATCTATAAAGTGCGACTGCACCGAGGCCTGCTTCCTGTTCATCACACCAAATGAAAATTGCCCTCCGTGCCCGGAGCTGGTCAGCACGTCCGCCAGATCGCCCAGACTACCCCCGGCACAGAGCTGCTCGAGAGAGAATCGGTTGAAGGTGTTATCCTTCGTCAACAATGGGCAGAAATTGGAAAATGATGTTATATCAACTATGTTATCGGCGTGCACTCCTTGCTCTTCGAGCAGCACCCCGTATCCTGGCACGTCAGATGCGGCCCGGCGAAATGCATTAAGCAATAGTGCTTCAACGTCTGATAGCAATTTGTCCATGGAACACTCATCAACTGGGAAGACATAAGGTTTATGGGTTTTGATCCGCACTTCGTAATTATCGGTTATCAGCGAAAACACGGTGGTCAATGCCGGTTTGTAGCGTATTCAATCCTGCCGGAGGTTGAGATGCCATGTGCTCTCATTTCTACCGCATACACCGAGAATCCCATTGGAAACCGGTAACCGCTCACCCAGGGTAACGACGCTATAACACTACGAGCGTACCGTCAGGCCGTCATCGAACGATATACTATTCCTGGAAACAAGAAAAAAATTCAGCCGTGAATCTATTTAGCTTTTTGTGAGCCAAAAATACACAAACAAAGTTTTCCTTTTTCCATGACAGTCTAACGGCAGCCAGTGGATTATCTTTAGTAACCCGGCGAGTGCTTTCCAAACATGAACTCCGTCATCA
>JBKJYB010000072.1:0-4010 GCA_046716045.1 Nitrosospira sp. | reverse complement strand
TGACGAAATAATTCGTATTTTCGATGCCGGAGGAGATGCCTTGCAGATTAATCAGCGTGCCTAGCGAATAGTTTTTCAGCCATGCGGAAAGCTGATGTTGAGTGACGGTAGTGAAGACAGACATGAGAGAGAGAAAAAGGGGGAGAAGAAGAAGTATAAACCGACGCGATCTTCTTGTTCTTTACGGATATTTTAACCTAAATCCGGTGGCTGACCGCTCATTTATCAATTGATCACCATGATTCGCATAGATTTTTTTCGCAACTTGATCTTCTTTTTCGATGCGTTCGCCACACGGTGGATTGCACGGTTCTTGCGACACATGGCTGTGTTGCTCGCAATGCCTTGAAATGGCGCCCGGAGCGTCGCACGAGGAGCCCCCGCAAAGCGGGGATCAGGCAGCGTAGGAGGAGGGAGCCACGACCGCATTCACATCCCATCGAGGTGCTCATTTCCCGCTGCGGGTCGCATCATTCCGCGCCGTTGCGCCGTGCCCCGCACCCGAAAGATCCCGCCCCTCGCCTTTCCGCCCAACCGCCGGATTCAGGTTTAGAACTGGCGTATTATCCACATTGGAGGCCGGATATTCTGATCGAGACCTCCGGAACCGCCGGCGGAAAAGGTTCCGTCTCCCTGGTTGTCAATCAGATAATATGGCAGGCCAATGCGGGGGGTCACTTTGATCATATAGAGACGCCCATTGATGCGGTATTCTTCGATCTTATCCTCTCCGCGCTTGGTAATGGTAACTTGTGGCTCAAGCGCGGCATCATCCTGATCAGCGCCGGGCGAAGGCAAGGGTATTTCCGGTGGTTCCGGCACCTCCGGTATGGGCCGCAAGTCTTTGGGCTTGTTGGGTTTGGACTGCGCCGCTGCTGGCAGTACGGCGCTCAATAACAAGACAAGAATTATTAGACGCATGGCTGCTCCTGGCAGGGTCAACGCACTCATTCTATCTGAAATGACACGGGTTTTACAGATTGAGTTGAACTTCCCGTTCCGCTGCGGAAGGCTCGAAGCCGCTCGTTTCATAATACTGGAAGATTGCCTTGACTACTTCGCGGGGTTCATCGATCACCTGTATCAAATCCATATCCTCCGGGGCGATCATGCCCTCGGCGATGAGTGTTTGCCGCAGCCAGTCGAGCATGCCGCGCCAGAAGTCTGAGCAAACCAGAATAATCGGCATTTTCCGGGTCTTGCCGGTCTGAACCAGCGTGAGCGCTTCCATCAGTTCGTCCAGCGTACCGAATCCGCCCGGTAACACGACGTAAGCGGTGGCGAACTTCACGAACATGTACTTGCGTGCAAAAAAATGGCGGAACGTCTGGCTGACGTCCTGGTAAATATTGCGATGCTGTTCGTGAGGGAGCTGGATATTCAGGCCGATACTTGGTGATGTGCCAAAATAAGCGCCCTTGTTGGCCGCTTCCATAATACCTGGACCACCACCGGAAATTACGGAAAAGCCGGCATCGGATAATTGCCGGGCGATCTGCTCGGTTAATTTATAGTTGGGATGATCGGGAAGCGTACGCGCGCTCCCGAAAATACTGACTGCGGGCCGAATCGAATTCAAGCGTTCCGTAGCTTCGACAAATTCTGCCATAATGCCGAACACGCGCCACGATTCCCTTGCTGACCAGGTTTTTTCGCGAAAATCATTTGTCATGGTACGGGCTAATTTGTCTTGCGTGGTCATTGGAAACCTTTGGAAGTTAAATGAAAACATTGCTGCTGGTTGATGGTTCATCCTACCTGTATCGCGCTTTCCATGCGCTGCCGGATTTACGCAACCGCAACAACGAACCGACCGGTGCGATTTATGGCGTTCTCAACATGCTGCGCCGTTTGCACAAGGATTACCAGGCCCATTATACCGCGTGCGTATTTGATGCAAAAGGCAAGACTTTCCGCGATGACCTCTATGCGGAATATAAATCGCACCGCCCCCCCATGCCGGATGATCTGGCGGCGCAGATCGCGCCGCTGCATGAGTGCATAGGCGCCATGGGTTGGCCAATGCTGATTGTGGAGGGGGTAGAGGCGGATGATGTGATTGGTACGCTGGCTAAACAAGCCGGGCGCGAAAACATACGTTGTGTAATTTCCACCGGCGATAAGGACATTGCGCAACTGGTGAATCCGCAAGTGACGCTGATCAATACCATGAGCAACGAAACGCTCGATGAAACGGCCGTGCTTGCCAAGTTTGGCGTGACGCCAGCGCGCATGCGCGATTATCTGGCATTGGTGGGTGACACGGTGGACAACATTCCGGGCGTGGAAAAGGTCGGTCCTAAAACTGCGGTAAAATGGCTCACACAATATGGCACGTTGGACAATCTTATCACTCATGCCAATGAAATCGGCGGCGTGGTAGGGGAGAATTTGCGCACGGCGCTTGATTGGTTGAGTCGATCGCGCGAATTACTGGCTATCAAGTGTGACGTGGCATTGCCTGTCGGTTTATACGATCTTGGGCTGCAGCCGCGGGATACCGCAAAACTGGCAGAGCTGTATGAGCGGCTGGATTTTAAAACTTGGCTGCGGGAATTGCAGCAGGAGGCGGGTTCAGGGGGTGCAAGGGCGATTGGCAATGCGCCCTCAGCTACCGGGTATCAGATAGTGGATACGGATCGGCAATTTTCGGATACGGTGCCGGCGGACTACCGGACCATTTTCACGCAACCCCAACTGGATGAATGGATCACACGTATCAATGCCGCGCCACTGGTTTCGCTGGATACGGAAACCACCGGGCTGGATCCGATGCAGTCGCAACTCGTCGGAATTTCGTTTTCCATTGAGCTTCATCAGGCGGCTTACGTGCCGCTGATGCACCGCTATGCGGGTGCCCCGCCGCAACTGGCGGTCGATCTCGTGCTCGATAAGCTCAGACCCTGGCTGGAAGACTCCACCAAATCTAAAGTGGGGCAGAATCTCAAATACGACAAACACATCTTTGCCAATCATGGCATCAAGTTGAATGGTATCGTTCATGACACGCTATTGCAGTCCTATGTGCTGGAATCCCACCGTCCACACGATATGGATAACCTTGCGCTGCGGCACCTTGGGGCCAAAACCATTGGCTATGATGAGATCACCGGCAAGGGGGCCGGACGGATAGGTTTTGATCAGGTGGATATCGAACGCGCGGCGCACTATGCGGCGGAGGACGCCGATATCACGCTCCAACTGCATCAACACCTGTACCCCGAAATAGCGGGGAACGTAAAGCTCGATTATATCTATCGGGCACTCGAAATGCCGGTACTGAACATACTGTTCGAAATGGAGCGTAACGGCGTATTGCTGGACTTAAAGTTGCTGGAAACCCAAAGCCGCGAGCTGGGCGAGAAAATGCTGGCGCTGGAAGGCCGGGCGTACGCAATCGCCAGACAGCCATTTAATTTGAATTCACCTAGGCAAATTCAGGAGATACTGTTCAACCAACTCAAGCTTCCCGTCATCAAGAAAACGCCGGGCGGCACACCGTCCACTGACGAAGACGTGCTGCAACAGCTCGCGCTGGATTATCCCCTGGCAAAAATCCTGCTCGATTACCGCGGTCTTGCCAAGCTTAAATCCACTTACACGGATAAGCTGCCACGCATGGTGGATGCCGTCACCGGACGCGTGCACACCAATTACGCGCAAGCGGTAGCAGTGACGGGGCGGCTCGCCAGCAATGAGCCCAACCTGCAAAACATTCCGGTCCGCACCGTCGAAGGCCGCCGTATCCGCGAAGCATTTATTGCATCGCCGGGACATAGCATCATCTCCGCGGATTATTCTCAGATCGAGCTCCGCATTATGGCGCACATATCGCAGGACGCGGGATTGCTCAAAGCATTCGCTGCGGGCGAGGACATACATCGCGCCACTGCCGCAGAAGTATTTGGCGTCGCGCTGGAAGCGGTGAATAATGAGCAGCGCCGCTACGCAAAAATCATCAACTTCGGGCTGATTTACGGCATGTCCGAATTTGGTCTCGCCTCGCAACT
>JBKJYB010000071.1:0-3054 GCA_046716045.1 Nitrosospira sp. | reverse complement strand
TTAAGTTGAATAATGTTATTCTGAACAGGCGCGCAATACGTTCGTTGTGTATTTCCTTCGTGGGGATACGCGCGCGTACGATACGTTCTTGCGTAGCCATGTTATATACGCGCACAGTGCCTGCTGGATCGGCTGGCGCGGCTACCTCATCCGCCTCCCCCGTTACTCCTTTGAGCAGTGAGTCGACTTCGTCCTGAGAAAGAAAATCACTCATAGCCTTATTACTGGATGATGAAAGAGGTAAATAGAACTTCTACGACTCTGTCTTCTGCCTCACTGTTGGGTTTATTGGTGGAGGTTCCTTCGGCCGCAGCGGATGTCTCTTCGGAACCGGCAGCTTCTACCTGGCTTGCTGCTGCTACCCCACTTGCTGCTTCCACGCTGGATGAAGCGCCGACTTTGGCACTTGTATGATTGATCGGATTTGGGAGGGTAGGCGCAGTGCGCAGGCCAAGCACGGTTTCAGTTTCAGCAATAATTTCATTGGCGAGTTTTTTTTTGCCCTTGGAATCTATCAGTTCTGAAGGAAATTTACCGGACAGCAGTATCAACAGACGGCTACGAATTTCCGGCAGATTTTTCTTGATCTGTTCCTCCAGCTCTGGCTGAATGATTTTTAGTGTAATGCCAATTTGCAAAAACTGGTCTGCCGCTTCGCGTTGTAAGTTAACGGTAAACGGCTCCAATGGAATAAATTTTGGTTCTACAGATAATTTTGAAATCTTTTTGGCGCTCTTTTCGGCGTGCTTGTCACCCTTGGTAAAATACCATCCTGAGCCGCCTGCAATCCCTAAGACCAAGACACTACCAATGATGATGACCACCATTTTTTTGGTTTTCGATTTTGTTTTTACTTCAATTGGCAGGGGATCAGCTTCATTTTTTGCTATTTCTTTTACCATTGCGGTTCCTTTTTTCTGAGTTGAATTATCAGAGAAATTCAACCGGGGTGATGTTTGGAATAAGGCGATGAATTCCCTTCAGCTTGGCATTTAGTAATGTTCGGGTTCGATAACGCCGTTCTCTTGCCGTTGAGGGGAAGGGGCAAAGCCGTGGCTATTTGTAATGCTCTAAAACCTAAAATAGGACTCGCATAATTACCGTATTTATTGCATTGTCCATCAGGCAAAAGTATCCACCAGTCCCTGATGGTGACGCCCAGACCTAACTTGTGGGCCGCCCGCGAAGACTGCTTGCTCTATTTTCGCTTGCCAGCCTTCGGCTTTGTTGCGTGGGTCAAACTGTTTTGTTTGCTGTTCTCTGGGTGATTGGTCGCTTACTGTGGCATTGCTCAGCATAATGCCGTTATCGGCCAGCATTTCACGAAGCTTAGGGAGGGCCTGTTCAATCGCATCACGCACAACGGCATGCGATGAAGTGAAGAGCGCAGTGGCTTGATCGCCGTTTACATTTATTAATACATCCAATGGGCCGAGGTGCGGCGGATTCAGGTGCAGTTCAGCACTTTGTCCGTGCTGAGTAGCCACCCATACAATTTTTTGACCAAAATCATCGACCCAAGCCTTATGCGTGATGGGCGTGTCGATGGAAAGTGATATGGGTGAATTTGTATTCGCCACATTTGACGCTGGAGTGGATAGCACAACCAGAGCCGTTACATCAGGCTGTGGCGAGCTTGCTTGACTGGATAATTCGTGTGCGAGTTTTACATCGGCCAATAATGTCGTGCTTATGCTACTAGGACCGGCGTTCAAGTTTTCCAGTGTAACGGCAGGTGGGGCAAGTGTAGCAGTTGTGGTAGGTGTGGCAGCTGTGGTAGGTGTGTCGAACCCCAACGGCACCTTAGTCGTAGCAATAGATTGCGCTCGGTTGCGTGAGGCAGCTTCTAGTTGAGTCGGCTGCGGCCGACTGATTGATATTGGCGCCGCAAAGGTAGGTGGTAGCAATGCTGCCAGCATATCGCTGGTTAATGCGCTTAGACCATCCGGTGCAGGCACCTGTGGTTCGATAGTTTTCTCATTGTTGGAAGTATCGGTGAGTGTGTTATCCGTGGCGGAAGAGGTGAGTAGTCCGGTGTCAGCAGTAGTGGTTTCGCCAGGTTGGGCGCTATCCGCGAGCTGACGCGCCAGGACATTGCCGAAAGATTCTATCGGCGACGTGCCATCGTCCGTTGTTGTGGGCGTCTGTGCCGAAACGTCGGGCGGGGTCACGGGAATGGTTATGCTTTGCATGGTTTCTCCTGAGTTAGAGTTCGTTTTTTGCAGCCATGACCTTGCGTGCGGAGTGACGCCCTGTGTGTTCGTCCTGTTGTCGCTGTTCTAATTTTCCTTCCAGTTTCTTTTCTTTTTCTAGATGGCGTTGCGCCAGGGTATCGAAGGATCGCATTTTGCGCTGCGCATTTTCGAGTTCACTTCGTCCGGCTTGCATTGCGCAGCTTATTTGTCCAAGGACATTGCGCTGTTGTGTAACTGCCTCGTCCAGCCGGCGGATGAAATTTTGAAAATTGCGCAAATTAATTTGATTAATACCGTTCTGTATTTCTTGCTGTAAGCGCATCTGATAGTCTTCGCGATATTGTTCCAAGGTACTTAGCTTAGTTTGTGCTGCCTGCTGCTGTTGTATAAACTGGCCGAATTTTCGGGTGGCATCATCGTTCTGCTGATGGGCCAAATGGACCAGCGGTTGCATGGAAAATATCGTGGACATGGTTTAGTTGCCTCAGTGTAGTTGTTCAAATAGATGGTTCAAGGCGGTAGTGCCGCTAGCATAGGATTCACGCTCGAACATGCCTTGCTTGAGAAATCGTTCCATAGGTGGATAGAGCGCAATCCCTTCGTCCAATAACGAATCGCTGCCGTGGACGTATGCGCCAACACTGATTAAATCGTGGTTACGCTGGTAATGTGCATAAACGTGTTTAAAGCGGTGTACCAGGCTGAAATGCTGTTCTGAAACAAGGGAGCTCATAGCGCGGCTGATGGAGGCCTCAATGTCTATGGCTGGGTAATGACCTTGTTCAGCCAAGCGACGCGATAACACGATATGGCCATCTAAAATGGCCCGTGCGCTATCAGCGATGGGATCTTGTTGGTC